>JBAVPI010000571.1:0-11369 GCA_049692915.1 Pyrinomonadaceae bacterium | reverse complement strand
CAGATGCTACGCGACAAACACACGCGCAGGCTCTCGCCGCACGCCAATTATTCAAGCCCTGTAATCTCAATTGACGCGCATCGCTAAATAAGGGGTAACATCTATTTTCCATTGAAGGCGCGGCCTGCGAGTTGTGGGCCGCGTCTTTTGTTTTACGCCGACTTTGCCTTTTTGCGCCGAGCCGTCGAACTCGCGTATAATCCCGTCACGTTATTCTCGAACATTCTGAATTTTAAACACTGCTTTGTGCCGAACGAGTCCGGGACGGGAGTGTCTCCCCAATAACTGTTGATGGATCGGTCGAAAGATAATAACTATGAGCGAGTTGAAAGTGACGCCTTTGAAACCACGCACGCCACACGGTGAAACCGCGACGGCTTCCGCGACGATTGACGCAGAGGCTGCGCCGACCGACGTGATTGACCCCGCCGAACTGAGCATCGAGCACGAGCGTCGCCGACACGATCAGCAAGAGCGCATAGAGTCCCACGACCCCGACACGCTTCTGCGCATGCTTTATCAGATGATTCTCATCCGGCGATTCGAGGAGAAGGCGGCGGAGGCTTACACGCTCGGAAAAATCGGGGGCTTCTGCCATCTCTACATCGGTCAGGAAGCCGTCGCCGTCGGCGCTCTGTCCGCCCTGCGCCCCGACGACTATGTGATGACGAGTTACCGCGACCACGGTCATGCCTTGGCTCTCGGCACTTCACCCGACGAGGTGATGGCCGAGTTATACGGCAAGGCGGGCGGGTGTTCTTCGGGTAAAGGCGGCTCGATGCATCTCTTCGACGCGGACAAACATTTTCTGGGCGGTCACGGCATCGTCGGCGGACAGATTCCGCTCGCCACTGGCGTGGCCTTTGCCGCGAAGTATAAGGGGACGGATCAAGTCACGCTCTGTTTCTTTGGCGAGGCGGCGGTCAATCAGGGCGCTTTCCACGAATCGCTCAACATGGCCCAACTCTGGAAGCTGCCGTGCATTTATATCTGCGAAAACAACCAGTACGGGATGGGCACTTCGCTGGAACGCGCGATGTCTCTATCGGACGTTTCGCAGAAGGCGTGCGGCTACGGGCTGGCCGGTGAGTTCGTTGACGGCATGGACGTGCTGGCCGTGCGCGAGACGGTCGCGCGCGCCGTCGAGCGCGCAAGGCGAGAGTCGCTTCCCTCGCTCATCGAAGTCCGCACGTACCGTTTCATGGGTCACTCGATGTCCGACCCCGGCAACTATCGCACGCGTGCCGAGATCGAGAAGCATCAGGAGCGCGACCCGATCAAGGTCTTCAGCGCGAGCCTCAAACAAAAAAATGTGCTCGACGATGCGGCCATCAAGGGAATCGAAGATCGCGTGCGCGGAGAGGTCGAGCAGTCAATCAAGTTCGCCGACTCAAGCCCCGAACCGCAACCCGAAGAACTTTTCACCAACATTTACTCGAACCCGATTAAAGGGTGACGAGTCGTATGTGACGAATGATGGGCGGGGGGTTATGTCTTAACACACCACTTATCCCTCTTCACCTGTCACCGCTTTCGGAGGTCTTTTAATGGCTGTTATCACAATGCGCGAGGCTCTCAATCAGGCAATGCGTGAGGAGATGCACCGCGACGAGAATGTGTTCCTGTTGGGCGAAGAAGTCGCCGCCTATCAGGGCGCATATAAAGTGTCGAAGGGGTTGCTGGAAGAGTTCGGCGAGAAGCGTGTCATTGACTCGCCGATCACGGAACTCGGCTTCGCGGGCCTCGGCGTCGGCGCGGCGATGGTGGGACTGCGTCCCGTCATCGAATTCATGACTTTCAACTTCTCCATCCTCGCCACCGATCAAATCGTCAATTCCGCCGCGAAGATGCTCTACATGTCGGGCGGACAATTCAAGATTCCGATTGTCTTTCGCGGGCCGAACGGCTCGGCTTATCAAGTTTCATCTCAACACTCGCAGGCGCTCGAATCGTGGTACGCGCATTTTCCCGGCCTTAAAGTCGTGATGCCTTCGACGCCCGCCGACGCCAAGGGGCTGTTGAAGAGTGCCATCCGCGACGACGACCCCGTCATCTTCCTCGAACAGGAGCGCATGTACGGCAACAAGGGCGAAGTGCCGGATGATGAGAACTTCACGATCCCGCTCGGCGTGGCCGACGTGAAGCGCGAGGGCACGGACGCGACCATCGTGGCGCGCTCGCTGATGGTTCCCATCGCGCTCAAGGCTGCCGAAGAGTTGGAGAAGCAGGGCGTCTCCGTCGAAGTGATTGACCCGCGCACGATCAGACCGCTCGATACGGCGACGATTATCAACTCGGTGAAGAAGACAAACCGCGTCGTCATCGCTGAAGAGTCGCACGCGTTCTGCGGTGTCGGCGCGGAGATCAGCGCGCAGATTATGGAGCACGCCTTCGACTATCTGGACGCTCCCGTGCTGCGACTCTCCGGCGTGGACGCGCCGATGCCTTACGCGAGGAATCTTGAGAAGCTCGCGCTGCCCGACGTGCCGCGCCTCGTGGCGGCGGTTCGCAAGGTCGCGTATCTTGACTAATCGCCACACGGGTAGGAATTGGCCCATCAGAAAAATTGAGGAAAATAAATGGCAACGCAGGTCGTAATGCCGAAGCTCTCTCCGACGATGGAGGAGGGTCAACTGTCCCGTTGGCTGAAAAAAGAGGGCGACAAAGTCACTGTCGGCGAACCGCTCGCCGAGATTGATACTGACAAGGCGACGATGGAGGCTCAGGCGCTGGCCGAAGGAGTCGTCCGTAAAATCATCGTCAAAGAAGGCGAGACGGTTCCGCTCGGAACGATCATCGCCATCATCGCCCAACCGGATGAAGACATTTCCGGCCTGCTCGCGCAAGCGCAGTCAGGCGCAGCCGCCGCCGAAAATAAAAAGACGATTGACGAGTCGGTGGAAGCGGGCGGAGACGGCGCGCAGACCGAACTGGCGCAGGTCGTGCCGGATGGCGCTCGCACGCGAGAGACAATCGCGGGCCAGCCCATCAAGGGTGATGTCGGCGGTGCGCCCACCGCGCCGGAGAGCGTGCCGCAGGATAAGGGTGAGGACTCGCTTAGCCTTCCTCAAAAAAACGGAGATGACGGCGCGACGACGACAGAGGGAAAGGGCAGAAGGCTCGTCGTCTCTCCAATCGCGGCGAGGATGGCCGCGGAGTCCGGCATCAGTCTGCTCACGCTTTCCGGTTCAGGCCCCGGCGGGCGCATCATCAAGCGCGACATCGAAGCGGCAATCAACGGCGGTCAGCAAAAACAATCCGACGCGCCGAAGGAACAACCGCAGCCGACGCCGGTTCACGCGCCCGCGCAGTCCGCGCCGCAAATCTTCAACGCGCCGGTGGTCGAAGGAGCCTCGCCTTATCGTGATGTGGCCGTCACGACCATGCGGAGCACAATCGCGCGACGCCTCGTCTCGTCCATCGGCCCCGTCCCGCATTTTTTCCTCACCACGGAAATCGAGATGGATCGCGCCGCAGACATGCGACGGGAACTCAACGAACTCAATTCCGAGATGAAGATCAGCATCAACGACCTCATCATCAAAGTCGCTGCGGCGGCGCTCATGCAGCATCCGGCGGTCAACTCTTCGTTTCAGGATAAAGTGATACGCCACTACGAGCGCGCCGACATAGGCGTCGCCGTCGCCATTGAAGACGGGTTGATCACGCCCGTCGTGCGCGGCGCGGACACGAAGTCGGTCGGGCAGATTAGTCGGGAGGTTCGCGAACTCGCCGAGCGCGCACGCACGCGCAAGCTCAAGCCGGAGGAATATACGGGCGCGACCTTTTCGATCAGCAATCTCGGCATGTTGGGGATTGACGAATTTACCGCCGTCATCAACCCGCCTGAGGCAGCCATTCTCGCCGTCGGCGCGATGGGGCCGAAGCCGGTCGTGCGTGAAGGCGAAGTCGTCGTCCGGCAAATCATGCGCGTCACGATGTCCTGCGACCATCGCGCGGTTGACGGGGCGACGGGTGCGAAGTTTCTTCAGACGTTCAAGAAATATCTGGAGAACCCGCTGCTCCTGCTCGCCTGAAATTTCGGTACTCAAACAAGGGAGGCTGACGTTGGACGAACAAAAGAAAACGGCTGAGACAAAAGCGGTGCAGACCGACAGGGAGAGTCAGGAATACGGCTCGCAGCACGGGCAGGACACGATGGGTAACGAGACAGGCTCCTCTTCCCCCTCAACCACCCCCGCGCATGAAGCGGACGACGAGGCGACCGGCGAAGGAACGGGCGCGCGTGCGGGCGAGTACAGTTAACACTCGATGAAGATCGCCTGTACTCTACGAACCTCACGCGGCGGTCGGAGGCGACGCCGTTGAGCCGAAAAGCCCTCCAACCCCATCTGGCTCTCATCGCCGTGCAACTCATGTTCGGGACGTGGCCCATCGTCGGCAAGATCGCGCTGCGCGCATTGCCGAGCACGGGCATCGTCTTTTTCCGCGTCACCGGCGCTGCCGCCGCCTTTACAATCTTTCGCCTCGCCACCAAACATACGCCCGTCACGCGCAAAAGCGACTATGCAAGATTCGCGCTCTACAGCTTGCTCGGCGTCGTTCTCAATCAGTTCCTCTTCGTCAAAGGACTCGCGCTCTCGACCGTCATCAACGCGACGGTTCTGGGCACGGCGATACCGGCTTTCGCTCTGCTCGTCAGCGTGATTCTTGGAAAAGAGATTTTCTCCAAACGCGCGATTGCGGGAACGCTCATCGCCGCTGCCGGAGTGATCTATCTGGTTAACCCGTTCCGCGCGGATTTTTCCGGTGACAAGACGCTCGGCAACTTCTTGCTGGTTGCCAACACGATTGCCTACGGCGCTTACATCGCCATCTCAAGAGACGTTTTCAAACGCTACGGCGCGCTGACGGCGATGTCTTGGGTCTTCGCCTTTGCTTGTCTCGCGGCGATTCCGCTCGGCGGTTTCTATCTGGCGCAAACGCCCCTGCGCGATATTGATTGGACAGTCTGGCTGGCCGTTCTCTATATCATTCTTGTCCCGACTGTCGGCGCGTATTACCTGAATGCTTGGGCGCTTGAGCGCGTGTCTCCGAGCACCGTCGCCGTGTACATCTATCTCCAACCGCTCATCGCTTTCGCGCTCGCACCGCTCGTGCTCGGAGCCGACGAGCAATGGAGCACGCGCACGACTATGGCTGCGCTGCTGATCTTCGCGGGCGTCGCCCTCGTGACATGGAGCGCGCGCAACCGCGTGATGGAGGAAGTGTCCGAGCATCCGGACGCGCTCGGACACTAACGTTTTTGAGATTGGAACTTTATGTTCTCGCGGGATGCGAGCATTAGGCTGTCTTGAGAGCCTTGAGGTTTGCTCCGCCCCCTGCCTTCCGGCGCAACTCGAACAACTTCATCAAAGCCTCGACCGGCGAAAGTGATTCGGGGTCAATTTCAAGTAGCTCGGCGATGAGATGGCCTTCAAGCGTCGAAGCATTCGATTGACTGACCAACAACTTTTCGGCTTCCACTTCGTCAAACTCGAAACCCGACGCGCCTTCGTACTCGCGCAACAATTCCTGCGCACGTCGCACCACGGGCCGTGGCAAACCGGCCAGTTGCGCCGCATAAACGCCGTAACTTTTCTCTGCGATTCCCGGTGAAATCTTGAAAAGGAAGACGAGTTCGCTTCCCCGCTCCGCGATTTCAACGTGTAGATTTTGCAAACGCGGGAGCATCGAAGAAAGCTCCGTCAATTCATGATAGTGCGTCGCGAAGAGCGTCTTCGAGCGCAGTTGCGAATGATTGTGAATGTATTCGAGAACGGCGCGGGCCACGGCGAGGCCGTCGTAAGTCGAAGTGCCGCGTCCCAATTCGTCGAGCAGAATCAGAGAGCGCGGGGTCGCGTGGTGGAGGATATGAGCCGTCTCGACCATCTCGGTCATAAACGTTGACTCGCCGCTGCCGATGCGGTCATACAGGCCGATGCGCGTGTAGATGTGGTCGGTGAGTCCGACGGTGGCCGAGCGCGCGGGCACGAAACTCCCGACTTGCGCCATCAACACAATGAGCGCGGTCTGTCTCAGATATGTTGACTTGCCGCTCATGTTCGGGCCGGTGATGAGGGCGATCTCCGGCGCGTCGTCGCCGCCCAGTTCGATGTCGTTGGCGACGAAAGTTCTGTCCTCGGAAATCCTTTCGATGACCGGATGACGGCCCTCCTTAATTCTCAACCGCGCGTCGTCCACCACTTCGGGGCGCACGTAATTCCATTGCACAGCGTTGTGCGCCAATGCAGCGACCACATCGAGATGCGCGACGGCATTCGCCGCCGCACCCATCTCTTCACGGCTCTTGCCGACTTCCGCACACACGCGGCGGAAGAGGCCCGACTCAAGTTCGGCGATTCGCTCCTGCGCGTTCAGGACGAGCGATTCATATTCCTTGAGCGCGAGCGTGATGTATCGCTCCGAAGCGGCGAGCGTCTGCTTGCGCGTGAAATCGCCGGGGACGAGATGCAAATTCGGGCGCGTCACTTCGATAAAATATCCGAAGACTTTGTTATAGCCGACGCGCAGGCTTTTGATCCCTGTCCGCGCCCGCTCGCGCTGTTCCATCTCGGCGAGAAACTTTTTGCCGTCGCTTAAGACTAAGCGCAGCGAGTCGAGTTCTTCGGAATAGCCTTCGCGAATCACGCCGCGCACAGTGCGCGTGGAAAGCTCGTCGTTGATCGCCGTGCGGATGATACGCACCGCCGGTTCACACTCCGGCAATGAAGCGAGGAGCGTGCCGAAGCGCGCCACGTCTCGCCCCAACACGGAGCGCACGCGCGGAATCGTTTCGAGGCTCTGGCCGAGCGCGAGGAGTTCCCCGGCAGAGGTCAGTCCGGCGCGCGTGCGGGCTGAAAGCCGCTCGATGTCGTTGACGGCATCGAGCAAGGCGGAGAGTTCCACGCGCTCCTTTTCGTGTGCGACGAACCACGCGACGTGCTCCTGCCGCCGGACAATCTCAGCCGCATCGAGCGAAGGCTGGCGCAACCAACGTCGCAGCAAACGACCGCCCATCGCCGTGCGCGTCTCATCGAGCGTCTTAAGCAGCGAAGGCGCTTCTCCTGCTCCATCGAAGACCTCAAGACTTCGCACCGTGTGCTCATCGAGCACCATGAATGATTCCGTGTGATAACTCGTCAGACGGTTAAGCTGGTCGGCCACGACGCCCTGCGTTTCACGCAGGTAAGTGATGATCGCTCCGGCTGCCGCGACCGCCAGCGGCCAGCGCGAAAGTCCAAACGGAGCCAGTGTTCGTGAACCGAAGTGGCGGAGGAGGATGCCCTTCGCTTTTGCCGGGTCGAAACTCTCGCCCGCGAGAAGCGTGACGAAGCCGGGCAACTTGCCGAGGCCCGGCTCTGCATCACGCGAGACAAGGAGTTCGGCAGGCGCAATCCGCTCCAGTTCCGGGTAGGCCGCGGCTACTGTATCCAATTCCGTGGCGGCGAAATCGCCGGTCGTCACGTCCGCATAAGCTATCCCTGCACGTCGCCCGTCGCTGACGAAGGCCGCGAGGTAATTATTAATCTTGCTGTGCAACAGCCCCGGCTCAAGCACCGTGCCCGGTGTGACGACGCGCACCACACCGCGCTCGATGAGACCGCGCCCCGCAGCTTCGCCCTTGACCGGCACGCTCGTCAGTTGTTCGCAGATCGCAACTCGATGGCCGCGCGAGATGAGCGTCGCGAGATGACGTTCGAGGCTGTGGTGCGGGACTCCGGCGAGCGGAACGCGCACGTTGCGGCCCATCGGTTTGGATGTCAACACGATGTCGAGTTCGCGCGCGAGGATGCGCGCGTCGTCGTCGAAAGCTTCGTAGAAATCACCGATGCGGAAGAGGAGTATGGCGTCGCGGTGGCGGCGCTTGATGTCTAAATATTGCTGTCGGAGCGGGGTGGAATTCATCGCTCGAAGATTTGCGAGAGAATGTCTTCGACCGAGGTGAGTGCGCGGTGAAGTTGTCGTAGTTGCTCGAAGCTGAGAATCGTGGTGACGCGACCGATTTCATGAAACGGCCCCGTGCGAGCGAGGCTCAACTGTTTCTGCGCCCGTTTCGTGTCGCCCTCGCTGGCGACGACGAGAAACGGTTTGGAGCGTTGCGCATCGTGCGCGCGCTTGAGCTTGGCGAGCGCCGCGTCAATATTTCCCTTCCGCTGAACTTCAAAAACGTGGCTCAACCGCGGGCTGCCTTCACCCGCGCGCCACACCACGTCGTAATAGTCGAATTCGCTTTCGGCATGATGACCGAGAATGCGCCCGACTTCCAACAGCATTTGCTGCGCCTCTATGTGCGTGAAGATGCCTGAGCCGGACGCTTCGCGCTCATTCACGTCCGTGATGGAAAAACGCAACTCCTCTTCATCAATGCGTTGACGACCGTGCGTCGTGATTGTCCAGCGACCACGCAGGCGCTCGATCTGTCTTTTTTCGTCGAGGTGGCGGCCCGCGATCTGCACCAGTCTGCGCCACTGTAGGCGATGACCGTTTGACAGCGCACGCACATCCTCATCGCCCAACCCCGGAAAATACCCGACGAGACGGTCGTAGAGAAAACGCACATCATCCATGCCGCCCGTGGCGGCCAGTTCCTGCAAAATGGGTAGCTCGATGCGCTCGGCACCGGGATATGGCATGAAAGTGTCCGTCGGGAGTTAAAAAAGATTGTGGAGAGGCGGCCCTTCTCCGCACAAGGCAAAGTTACACCTCAAAGTTACAAGAGAGTGAGGCATCAATCAAGTTTGAAACAGCTCGACAGAAAAAGGCAGGCGGCGAGAAAGAATCAACCTTCCTCACCGCCTGCCGCATTCAAGCACCGCGTCGCTTCGCTCTAAGCGGCGACCTGCCCGGATTTGAGTCCGAAGGCGACGTGAATCTCATCAGCGTCGAGCGTGTCGTGATCCATTAACCCGGCCACGAGTCGCGCAATCTCTTCACGCTTCGAGTCCACCTCCTGACAGGCGCGTTTCAACTGCACGTCCATGATGTCGTTGGTAGCCTGTTCGATGCGGTCGAGCAGTGCCTGACTGTGCGGGTCTTCAGGCTTGCCGAGGTGTATCGGCCCCAGAGGACTCATGCCGAATTCCGCGACCATCTTACGCGCGATTTCAACCGCGCGCTCGATGTCGTTGGATGCGCCCGCCGTCATCGTTTCGAGCAGAAGCATTTCCGCTGCGCGCCCGCCGAGGAGCATGGCAATCTGGTCTTCCAGATATTCGCGCTTCTTCATCAGACGGTCGCGCTCCGGCAGGGCTTGCGTGACGCCGAGCGCGCGCCCGCGCGGAAGGATGGAGACTTTGTGAATCGGGTCGCCGTTCTTCACCGCCAGCCCGACGGCGACGTGGCCCGCCTCGTGCACAGCCGTCGCGTAACGCTCATCTTCGTCCATCATGAAGCCCAGACGCTCGACGCCCATCAGTATTTTGTCGCGCGCATATTCGACGTGCGCCCGACCGACGGCGGTTGAATTATCGCGCGTCGCGAAGATGGCTGCCTCGTTCAGGAGGTTCGCCAGATCGGCCCCCGAAAAGCCGGGCGTGCCCCTCGCGATCCACGTCAAATCCAGATTCTCTTCGAGTTTCAGATGGCGCGCGTGGACACGCAGTATCTGTTCGCGCCCGCGCAGGTCTGCGAGGTTCACAGTAATCTCGCGGTCGAATCTGCCGGGACGGGTCAAAGCTTGATCGAGGATGTCCGGGCGATTTGTTGATGCGATGACAACGACGCCGCCCAACTGGTCGAATCCGTCCATCTCGACGAGAAGCTGGTTGAGCGTCTGATCCTGATCGGCAGAGGCCGAGTCGCTGCCGCGACCGCGACGACGACCGAGCGCGTCAATCTCGTCAATGAAGATGACGCAGGGGGCGAGCTTGCGCGCACGCCCGAACAGACGACGCACGCGTGCTGCGCCGAGTCCGGCGAATTTCTCTTGGAAACTCGATCCCGAAACCGAGAGAAAAGGCACGTGAGCTTCGTTGGCGGCGGCGCGTGCTAGTAGAGTCTTGCCCGTTCCCGGAGGCCCTGAAAGAAGTATCCCGCGCGGCGCGCGCCCGCCGAGTCGCCCGAACTTGAGCGGGTCGCGGAGAAAATCAATCGTCTCCGACAACTCCGTCCGCGCCTCGTCAACGCCCGCCACGTCCTTAAATGTGACGGACTGTTTACCGGCGGTATCCGAAACCTCAAAATTTCCCTGCCCGCCCATGCTCGCGAACACGCGCCAGCCGATGACGCCGAGCGCGAGGACGGTCATGAGCGGCAAGAGCCAATTGAGCGCGGTCATCAAAGCACCCGGCTGCATTGATTGATATTCGACCTGCACCCTGTTCTTAGCGAAAGCGTTGGCGACTTCGTCCTGCGCCGCCGTGTTCGCCACGATGGCTCGCGAGAGCGTCCCGTCCTTCGCCGTGACGGTCACAGTCTCGCCGTCAATTTTGACCGTCGAGGCATTCGCCGAGTCGGCCAGTTCACGCAGTTGCGTGTAATTAATGCTCTGGATGAGCGGCTGCTTCTGCTGAAAGAAATACGCGAAGCTCAGGTAAGCGAGCAGGACGATCAGGAAGCCTGCGCTGGTGGCGACGACCGCGCCGGACTTTTGTGTGCGGGGGATAAGACGTGATAAGGGCATAAACACCTCGGAGTATTAACGCGGCCATGTGTCGGGGGACGGCACAGGATGATGCTTGACTTGAGAATGGCAAAGAGGTCGAAACGGAGAAGCCACCGAAGCTTTGTTGAAAGGCCCGCGTGGAGACTTGTACTGTGCGACCCTTCGATGAGCGTTTGGGATGGATGAGATCACAAACCCGAATTTCACTCTAACAGTCGGCCACCGAAAAAGTCCAGCGAAATGAAATAACGGCGGCTCACAAGATAAATTTTACGAGGCGCTTCAAATTCTCGCGATAAAAAAATAAGCCTCTTGCCATCTCTCCGATGAAAACATCCTGAATTCGGTTGCCGTTTTTTAAGGGTAAAAAGTTTTATTCCGCCGATTGCCTTGTATTAGAACACCATCCCTTTGAGACTTGCGGCACAATTTGATACGAACGCTCGTGATTCTCAAGACGACCGCGTCCGACAATCTTTTTAACATGCACGCAAATGCGCGTGATTTTCATCTTTTGTCTATACATTCAATTGTTTCTTCAAGGCTGGCACACTCGTTGCACTCTGCGTAGGCGTGTGGGTTCAGGCGAACCGTAAGGCAAAACCGTTAAAGCTCAAAAGGAGAAGACGAATATGTTGTGGACAATTTTAGTGGTGCTTCTGGTGTTGTGGTTGCTCGGATTCATCGGCCACGTCGGCGGTAATTTGATTCACGTTCTGCTCGTGATCGCGTTGGTCGTGTTGGTGATTAACCTGCTCACTGG
>JBAVPI010000570.1:0-1592 GCA_049692915.1 Pyrinomonadaceae bacterium | reverse complement strand
CCGTGATGACTTCGCGCGGGAACGGCAGGCTGCGACTCGACGCCTCGCCCTCTCCCGCCACGTCGTCCCGTTCTTCGTCCGTCGAACTTTCGGCGCTCGCGCCGCGCTGCGAATCGAGCCATTCGGCGAACTGCGCCTCGACCTCTTCCTGACAGTAAAAAAGCGTCTTGACGCTGCGCCTGCGCGGGCGCGCTTCGTAGGAATCGAAAGTCTTTTCGATGCCGCGCAGCGCGACGTGGAGCGGAACGCCCATCTCCTTCCAACTCGACATCAAGGCCCAATCGAGCGTCCCCAGCAGGAGATGCTTGCCGCGCCGTCGAATGAAGGTGTCTTCGATCTCCGTGAAGTAGTTAAAGTAATTCAGACCCGCACGCTCTGTGGCGAATGATTCGTCCGCGCGTGCGCCCTCGACCTTGCTCATATCCGATGTGTCAATCAATTGTCGCCCGCTGGATTTTGGAAGTGATGTCCGAAGCCGCCCGCAGGCAGTTCGGCGGACAGCATGAACAGGGCGCGCCGTTTAGTCAAGAAGTTTCCGGCGAGGCGTCGGACGCCGCTTCGACGTGGCGGTTCATTTCGTAAACGAGTCGCAGGCCGTCGAGCGTGAGCGTCCCGTCAACCACGTCTATCAACTCCGAACCCTTCGAGATTAATGAAGCGAGACCGCCGGTGGCGACGACGCGCGGCCTATAGCCCAACTCTTCGATCATGTGTCGCAGGATGCCGTCAACCAACCCCGCGTAACCGTAGAAGAGGCCGGACTGAATCGCGCTGACGGTCGAAGCCCCGATGACCGTGCGCGGTCGCTCGATGCCGACGCGCGGGAGACGCGCGGCCTGAGCAAAAAGCGCGTCCGAAGAGATCGAGATGCCGGGCGTGAGCGCGCCGCCGAGGTAACGCCGCTCCGCGTCAATGACCTCGAAGTTTGTCGCCGTGCCGAAGTCCACGACGATGCACGGCGCACCGTATTTATGCACGGCGGCGACGGCATCAACGAGCCTGTCCGCGCCCACGTCCGACGGCGGGTCGTAGAGAATCGTCAGCCCCGTCTCCGAAGTGTGATCTATGAAAAGCGGCGTGCGATGGAAATAGACTTCCGACATGCGGCGCAACGTGTGGTTCAACTGCGGCACGACCGAGGCGACGGCGACCGCCGTGATGAGTCGAAACTCAAGACCGGCCAACTCGAACAAGTTGCGCGCGTGCACGCCGTACTCGTCCACCGTCCGCGCACGCGCCGTCGTCAGACGCCAGTGCGTCACAAGTCTCTCGCCCTCGAAGACGCCGAGCGAAGTGTTCGTGTTGCCGACATCAATCACGAGTAGCATCAGGCTTCTCTCCACACACTTTCAAGCAGATCACATGCTGCCGCCGCACCGTCCTCATGCCCGACCACGCGCCCGACTTCCGCCGCCTTGACAGCATAACTCTCGTCTTCCAGCAGTCTCTTCAACTCGCGCGTCGCGTGTGCCGCGTCGTAGTTCTGCCGGTACAGCGTGCGGCTCGCGCCGAGACGTGCGGCCCGCTCTGCGTTGTCGAACTGGTCGAAGGCGTGGGGCACGATGAGCGTCGGCTTGCCCGCGCGCATGGCC
>JBAVPI010000569.1:0-2304 GCA_049692915.1 Pyrinomonadaceae bacterium | reverse complement strand
ACTTTAATCATCGAGACGCCGGAGCGCGTCGCGTTGCACTTCGCGCTGGCGTCCATCGGCAACCGTTTTCTGGCGTGCGCGTTCGACCACTTTTTGCAATTCGTCGTGATGGCGCTCGTCGCCGTCGTCTTTATCTGGACGGGCAATCACATCGGACTCTACGAGCAGGTCAAGGACGCGCCGAAGTGGGTGCTGGCGCTGCTCATACTCGCTCTCTTTCTAGTCTGGTCGGGCTACTTTGCGGTCTTCGAGTGGGCGTGGAACGGGCAGACGCCGGGCAAGCGCTGGCTCAAACTTCGGGTCATCCGCGAAGACGGGCGGCCCGTCACCTTCTGGGAAGCGACGGCGCGAAACCTGCTCCGCATCTTCGACATGGAGCCGTTCCCGTTCTACTCCGTCGGGTTAGTCTGCGTCTTCATGAGCGGGAGCGACCAGCGCATCGGCGACATGGTGGCGGGCACGGTCGTCGTGCGCGAGCGCGAGGATCAAGCGCCGACGTTTGAACAGGTCTTCGCCGCACCGACGAGCGACGCGGCTTTGCGTCGCACTTTCAAACCCGTGCCCTTCAAAGCGAATTTGGGCGCACTCGCCGAACGCGAGATCGAAGTCGTCGAAGCGTTCCTGCGCCGCCGTTGGGATTTGACCGACGCGACGCGGCAGTGGATGGCTTGGCGCGTCGCGACACCCATCATCTACAAAATCCGCCCCGTCTTCGACCCCGAAACTTTCACCTACGAAGGCTTCCTCGAAGAACTCCTCCACCGCTACCGCGCCGAGCATCGCTTCACCGAATAGCGAAAACCTGTGCATCAAAATTTCATCCCCCGCTGACGCGATACACAATGCGCACCGGCATGGGATCATCTTTCGGAAGCAAGACCGCCCGCCTGTCCCGTCAGGCAAAACTCCTCCCCGGCGGCGCACGCGCACACCTCTCATGGAAACACATTTCCCGCGCGCGGCATCTAAAATTGACGCGCTCGTGCGGGGTCGGCTAGACTACTCTGTTCGACACGACAGCGGATTTTCATCTGAGAGGTTGACCAAAATTATGGCTCGCGAAATTTTCATATTGAACGGCAAGCGGACGCCGATGACATCGTATGTTGGGGCGCTCAAGGACGTGAAGGCGATTGACTTGGGCGCAACTGCCGCGCGCGGCGCGCTCGCGGCGTCGGGCGTCACGGCGGACGAGATTGACCACACCGTCATCGGCAACGCCCTGCAAACTTCGGGCGACGCGATTTACGGCGCGCGCCACGTCGCCTTAAAGGCCGGAGTGCCCGCCGACCGACCGGCCCTGACCGTCAATCGCCTGTGCGGGAGCGGCATTCAATCCATCATCAACGGCGCACACATGATCATGCTCGACGAAGCGCGCACGGCCCTCGTCGGCGGCATGGAATCAATGAGCATGGCCCCGCACGTCATCTACGGCGCGCGTTCGGGGTTCGCGCTCGGACAGGGCAAGCTTGAGGACTCTCTGATGGTCGCGCTGCTCGACACCTACTGCGACACGACGATGGCGGGCACGGCTGAGAATCTCGCGCGCCGCTACGAAATCTCGCGCGAGGAGCAGGACAAGTACGCGCTGCGTTCTCAGCAGGAGGCGAAGCGCGCGCAGGACGCAGGCGTGTTCGCCGAAGAGATCGTCCCCGTCGAAGTGAAGACGCGCAAAGGCGTGAAGGTCGTGGACACGGACGATCATCTGCGGCCCGACACGACGCTCGAAATTCTGGCACGGCTCCCGACCGCGTTCAGCAAAGACGGCTTCGTCACGGCGGGCAACGCTTCCGGCATCGTTGATGGCGCGGCGGCGCTCGTCATCGCGGGCGCGGATTTCGTCAAAGAGCGTGGACTGAACCCGCGCGGGCGCGTCGTCGCATGGGCCTACGCGGGCGTTGAACCCGACGTGATGGGCATCGGCCCTGTCCCCGCGATTCGCAAGGCGCTGGAGAAGGCGAACCTCAAGCTCGAAGACATTGACCTCGTCGAAGTCAACGAGGCATTCGCGGGTCAGTATCTGGCTGTCGAAAAGGAACTCGGCCTCGACCGCTCGCGCACGAACGTCAACGGCGGGGCCATCGCGCTCGGCCACCCGCTCGGCGCTTCCGGTACGCGCATCGTCCTGACTGCCTTGAACGAACTGCATCGTCGCGGCGGTCGTTACGCGATAGCGTCGGCCTGCATCGGCGGCGGACAGGGCATCGCGATCATCATCGAACGCGTTTGACGAATTAACGGGCGGGCGCTCCTGCACGAGCGCCCGCCCGTTAATTGCCAAGTCCGGTCTCTTTATTCTTG
>JBAVPI010000568.1:0-4883 GCA_049692915.1 Pyrinomonadaceae bacterium | reverse complement strand
TGCGCCGGTTGCAGCGCCGCCGCCGATAAAGACCGCGTCGCGCTTCTTGTTCGACCTGCCCTGCACCGTGCCTTCGTTATCCGAAGAAGTGTTGCCCGCGTCAACGTTCGTCAGCGAGCCGTTAATCGCGTGCGAAGCGCCGTTCGGCAACTGCACGGAATTAAAGTTGACGGTGATGCTGCCCGGCGAACTGCGCCCGGAACGCTTGACGGACGCGACGCGCCCCCAGACTTTGCTGCCCGCGGGAATCACTTCCACGCCGTCTGCGTACACGGGGTCAACCACGTTCGTCGAAAAGCGGTCGCCGATGCGCGCGTTGGCCGAGCCGATCTCCTCGTTCTGACGCACGCGCAGCACCGTGTCGGCGGCGAGCGTGTAGTAACGAACGGGCGGAGTCGTCGTGCGTACCACGGTCGTCGTGCGTCGGCGCGTGCGCGTCCGGCGTCGTTGCGTCGCGGCGAACGACGGCAGTACCGTCCCGGCGATGATGGTCAGCAAAACAAGCAGACTCGCCGCCTGCCGCACAAGTTTATTTCTCTTGATAATCATCTTCTCAAATCCCTCCTGAATTGACGTTTCACTCATGCGCGCGATGCGTACACAGGCCCGCGCGCCCGAATCGTCGCTCATTGAAAATGCAATGAGCGTGCCACAATATGCGAGAGGTTAGTTATTGCCGAAACAGCTAAATAGTGCGACTTTTACGCGAAAAGGTAAAGTCGCGGGCGTGAATTCGAGAACTTCGCCCGTACCATGTGCGCGCCGTAGAGACGCGTCGCGCACGATAACGTGTGACGAAGCGCGGGCGTCCGCGCGCCTGTTTTCCAACGCCGGCGCGCCGCAGGCTGTCTGTCGGACGCGTCGGTGGTAGTATGTCTTTCATCAACTTGAAGCGCCCCACGGGGTTCATCATTAAACGCATCCGTGACTTGAGACGGCACATGCGTCGTCTCGACATTTTCTGATGGCGGCCCTCTGGCCGCACTCGCTCGCAGCAGATTTTGAGAGGAGAATTTGAGCCATGAGTACAGCAGCAGCAACGACGCAGGAGGCGACCCCCTCGCTGCCGCGCATCAACGATCCAGCGCCCGACTTCGAGGCCAAGTCAACGCAGGGGCCGATGAAGCTCTCCGACTATAAGGGCAAGTGGGTGGTGCTCTTCTCGCACCCCGCCGACTTCACGCCCGTGTGCACGACCGAGTTCGTCGAGTTCGCGCGCCGCTCCGAAGATTTCAAAGCGCGCGGCACGCAACTCATAGGACTCTCCGTTGACTCCGTCTCCGCGCACATCGCTTGGATCAGAAACATCGAACAGCACTTCGGCGTCAAGATTGATTTCCCCGTCATCGCCGACCTCGACACAAAGGTCGCGCAGCAGTACGGGCTGATTCACGCCGCCGCCTCCGAAACCTCGACCGTCCGCGCCGTCTTCATCATTGACCCGAATCAGAAAGTGCGCGCTCTCATCTACTATCCGATGAGTCTGGGTCGCAACATTGACGAAGTCGTGCGCGCGCTCGACGCTTTGCAGACGGCGGACGACAACGCCTGCGCCACGCCCGCCAACTGGCAGAAGGGTGACAAGGTCGTTGTCCCTCCGCCGCAAACAATCGCCGACGCCGAGAAGCGCATGCAGCCTGACTTTCAGGCGAGCAACGAAGTCACCGACTGGTATCTCTCGAAGCGCGAACTTTAAGACCGCAGCGATCAACGCTGCTTGAGGGCGATTCAACACAGAGTCACGGCGACACGGTTTTTCACGGAGCAATCCTCCATCGCCGTGTCCGCCGCGACTCTGTGGTTCAACGCTTCGCGGGATAGAAAATGGCAAGCGAGAAGCACGAGCAGGACATCAAGACGCAGGTCGTCCACACGGGGATAGCCCTGCCGCCGCCCGTCACGGGTCGGCCCGTCACCACGCCCGTCTATACGACTTCGACGTTCACATACGACTCGATGAGCGAGGTGGACGAAGTCTTCTCAGGCGAGAAGCCCGGCTACATCTACACGCGCCACGGCAACCCGACCGTGCACGCGCTCGAAGAAGCCGTGCGGACGCTCGAAGGCGGGGAGGCCGCCTGCGCATACGCGTCGGGGATGGCGGCGCTCCATGCCGCGCTGCTCGCCTGCGACCTGACGACCGGCGCAAAGGTGCTCGCCTCGCAAGACCTCTACGGCGCGACGCTCAACCTGCTCTATACGATCTTCGGCGCGTTCGGCGTGCAGACCGTGATCGCCGATTTCTCGGACATCGAGACGCTGCGTGAGCAGGCCGCGGAGTTGCGCCCGCGCGCCCTCATCGCCGAAACAATCTCTAACCCGCTGCTGAAAATCTGCGACATCGAGGCGTGCGCCGCCGTCGCGCACGAAGTCGGCGCGCGTCTCGTCGTGGATAACACGTTCGCTTCGCCATACCTCGCCCGGCCGCTGCTGTCCGGCGCGGACTTCGTCGTCCACAGCGCGACGAAGTTTCTCGGCGGCCACGGCGACGTGACCGGCGGCATCGTCGTCGCGCGCGAAGCGACGGACGCGGGCGCGCTCACGGGAGCGATGAAACTCGCGGGCGGCATCCTCGGAGTCTGGGAAGCGCACGAAATCCTGCGCGGCATCAGGACGCTCGCCGTCCGCATGGAGCGCCAGTGCGCCAACGCGCAAAGCCTCGCCGCGCACCTTGCCGAACACCCGCGCATCGCGCGCGTCTACTATCCGGCGCTCGTCGTCGGCGAACAGTCCGAGATTTTGCGTCGCAACTTGCGCGCGCCCTTCGCCGGAGCGCTCGTCACCGTCGTTTTGCACGACGACACGCGCGAGGGTGCGTTCCGCTTCATGGACGCCTTGCGCCTGTGCGTCCGCTCGACGAGTCTCGGCGATGTCTTTACGAGCGTGCTGCACCCGCCGACCGCTTCGCATCGCGATTTGTCGCCGACGCGTCGCCGCGCGCTCGGCATCACGGATGGACTCGTCCGTATCTCCGTCGGCATCGAAGAGATCAAAGACATCATCGAAGACATCAACCATGCGCTCGACGCTTGAAGACAACACGGGCAGCGGGTTCAAAGAATTGAAGGCTGAAATTTCAGATTCGAGAATAACGCGGATGCTTTTAGAAGAGACTCGGAAGGGAACGGGGCGCGGCGTCAATCGTCTGCTGGCGTCTATCGGCGAAACGCCGCTCCTCGATTTTCCACGCATCGCGCGCGAGTTGCCCGCGGGCGTCGAGCTTTACGCGAAGGCGGAACATCTGAATCCCGGCGGCTCCGTCAAAGACCGCGCCGCGCTCGCGATGATTCTCGACGGCGAGCGCACGGGTCGTCTGACGCCTGAGAAAATCCTCCTCGACGCGACGAGCGGCAACACAGGCATCGCCTATGCCTTGATCTGCGCGGCGCTCGATTACCGCGCGACGCTCTGCCTGCCGGAGAACGCCAACTTCGAGCGCAAGCGCATGATGAAAATCTACGGCGCGAATCTCATCGAGACGGATGCGATGGGGGGCGGGGACGGCGCGCAACTCCGCGCACAGGAATTGGTCGCCAACGACCCTGATAAATATTTCTACCCCGACCAGTACAACAACGCTGCCAACCCGCGCGCGCATTATGAAGGGACGGGGCCGGAAATCTGGCGTCAGACGGCGGGACGCGTGACGCACTTCGTCGCCGGGATGGGAACATCGGGTACGTTCACCGGCACTGTGCGGCGGCTGAAAGAATTGAACCCGACGTTGCGCGGCGTCGCGATGCAGCCCGACTCGCCACTTCACGGTCTGGAAGGCATGAAGCACATGGGCACGGCGATTGTGCCGGGCATCTACGACCCTTCGCTCGCGGACGAGACGGTCGAAGTCTCGACCGAAGACGCGCAAGCGATGACGCGTCGCCTCGCGCGCGAGGAAGGTCTGTTCGTCGGCATCAGTTCGGGCGCGAACGTCATCGCCGCGCTCCGTTATGCGCGCGGATTGCCGTCCGGTTCGGTGGTCGTCACCATCCTCTGCGACGGCGGCGGGCGATATTTGAGCGAGCGTTTCTGGGAAGAGCGGGAGGGCCGCGCATGATCGTCCTCAGCCGCGAACTCGCCGACGAAATCCGTCGCCACGGCGAGCGCGAATACCCGCACGAATGCTGCGGCCTGCTCATCGGTCGCTACGAAGGCGAGGGCCGGACGCGTGTCATCATGGAGACGTATGCGGTGGCAAACGAGTTTGACGTTGCGCGGCTCGGAGAGGCTTTCAACGAGAACGTCGTGACGCCGGACGGCACTGATTCAATCGCCGGGGAAGAACGCCATCACCGAATGCTCATCCCGCCGCTCGAATACGTGCGCGCTGAAAGGCTTTACGCCGAACGCGGACTCGGCGTCGTCGGCAATTATCATTCGCACCCGGACGACCGCGCCGTGCCCTCGCAGTTCGACCTCGAACACCTCGCTCCTTGGACAACGATGTCCTACATCGTCGTCTCCGTGCGCGATGGACGCGCCGTTGACCTGCGCTCGTGGGAGTTGGAGACCGACCGCTCGAAGTTTAACGAAGAAGAGATTAAGAGAGCATCAGATTGATTTTGAGTGAATCCCAGCTAAGGAGTTAGAAGACATGGCAGTAACAATCATCATTCCGACCGCGTTGAGACAATTCGCGGGCGATAAGTCGGAAATTGAAGTCGAGGCGAAGACGGTGGGCGCGGCGCTCGACGTTGTGATGGGTGAGCATGCCGAGTTGCGCAAGCACCTTTACAACGAGGGGGGCACGCTCAGGAATTTCGTCAACGTCTATGTCGGCGACGAGGACATACGGCAGTCGGGGCGACTTGAAACCACGATTAAGGACGGCGACGTGATCTCCATCGTGCCTGCGATTGCGGGCGGCGCGGCGACGGAGAGAGAGA
>JBAVPI010000567.1:0-2103 GCA_049692915.1 Pyrinomonadaceae bacterium | reverse complement strand
CTCTTGCGGACGAAGCCCGCGAGGTGCGCGCGGCCTCGGCGCGGGCGCTCTCGCGTCTCAGCTTCGAGCGCGCAGACGCTTACGTGCGCCTCATCCAGACTTTGGACAAAGCGACTCTCGGCGAAGTGGCGCGCGCCTGTATCAAGGCCGGACTGACCGCACAGGCCGTCAATCGGCTCGCGAGCGATGATCGGCGGCAGGCATACGAATCGTTTTCGCTGCTCTCGCTCGTCATCAAGGGCGGCGAGCAAAGCCCGGTTCTCGACGCGGTTGAGAATCACCACGATCTCAACGTTCGTCTGGCCGCGGTTCGCCTGCTCGGTACGACGCAACAGCCGGAGTCGCTCGATCAACTGCACAAACTCGCCGCGCTTGGGAGCGTTCCTGAGGAGGTGCGCAGCGCCATTCTCGGCATCGTCAGGCAGAACGAATACGAGGCAGTGGAGGCATGAAAGAGAGGGTGTAAACTGTCCGTCGGAGGCCGGTAAATAAAGCCCCGGCTTCCGACCCTCGACTCACGACCGGCGCTTTTCTGCATCTTTCTTTTGATGACAATTGAGTCACCCTATTGCATAATGCGGCGTGCATCTCTCGTCGCCGATTTAGTTTAGCCTCTCTTGTTCTTGGACTTAGCTATCGCAATGCCCCTAACAAAAAACTCCCATTCACAAATGCCCGCCGGACGCAGACGCGCCATGCAAATCTGCGCGGCGCTGTCGCTCATCGTGCTGACGTTTTTCACCGCCTCCGTTCCGCTCCGCGCGCAGCGTAACGCGAAGCGCGGCGCGCAGCCTTCCGGTCAGGCGTCGTCGAACGCCAACACCTCTGCGGCGGGAAAGCAGGACAAGCCGAAGCGCGTCTTCATCAGCCGCAGCAGCGATTCGGGGCAGGGGTCGCGGCAGACGATCAAGTCCGACAATCCTTTGAACGACTATTCGGCTTACCGCAGCGGCGACCGTTTCTACGTCGTGCTGCCGAAGGCCGACGCCGACGCGCTCCCGAAGGGCGGCGGCGGACGCGGTTTCTCGGACATGCAGGTGCAGCGTCGCGGCAACGACGTGGTGCTCTCTTACAAGGTGCAACCCGGCTCGAAGCCGCGCGTCGAGCAGAAGTTCAATCGCCTCGATGTCATCTTCGACACGGACGGCAGCGCGGCCCCGTCGAACACGACGGGCCGGAGCACGCCGCCGCAAACGACCACCCCGAACGAAACTCGCAACCCTGTTAACAACACGCAGCCCCCGACGCAGAACGAGCAGCAGCAGCAACCGTCGTCGTCGGGCCAAACTCAGAATCCCAACGAACGGCGGACGGCGACGAACGCGGAGCGCAACGACCCCGCGACGATGACCGCGCAGGGGCCGGGATTCTATCCGCAGCCGGGCAGCGCGGGCACGCAACCGCAACTTCCGACCACGCTGCCGCCGCCGACGCCTGAGACTTCCACGGTCGCGCCGTCTGCGACACCCGCCTTCGCAACCGGAGGACAACTGGCGCAGGTGCAGCCGCCCGTCACAACCGGCCCGATCACGACGACGACCACGAACACGGCGGCTACTTCTTCCGGCACTTCGCTCGGCGCACTCGTGTTGCGCAACTGGCCTGTGGCGCTCATCCTCGGACTGCTCGTCGTCGGCGTCGGCTTACTCTTCGTCTCGCGCCGTTCCGGGAGGGATGAACGAGCCGCCGTCGCCATACCCTCGACGAAAACACTCGACGCTTCCATCGCGACGCCGCTCGCGGCAGCTTCGACGGCGAAACTTCCGAAAGCCTCCGCCAAGACGAAAACTTTTACAAAGTCGAAGGGTTCAAATAAAAAGTCGCGCGCCCGAACCGCCGACCCGACGCCGACGCCAACGCCGACAATCGAGCCGAAGCCCGTCGTCGCGGCTTCCACGCTCGCGGCTTCCACGCTCGCGGCTTCGACTTTAGAGACGGCTCAGGCCGAAGTGACGGCTCAGGCCGAACCCGCAACGGTCGAAGAGAAGGCGGTCGTCGAAGAGACTTTAACGACCGGAGAGCCGTCGGCGGTTGTCGAACCGTCAATCATCGCGGAAGCGCAGCCGGAGGAAATCGAGCCGGAAGCCTCGCCGTCGGCAGACG
>JBAVPI010000566.1:0-5065 GCA_049692915.1 Pyrinomonadaceae bacterium | reverse complement strand
TCCTGCGCGACGGCGCGAAAACGCGTGCGTGCTTCGTCGTAGTGTTCGGCATAGAAGAGCGCGGCGGCGATTTGATACGCGCGATCTCGCCGCAACGTCTCGTCGGCGACGGCGACTTTCTCGTCGGGAAGTTGGGGCTTGAGCGGTTCGATCTTGTAGCTGTTCGAGGAGCAGAACGAGAAGACTCGATCCTGTGCCTTGACCCAATCACTGACCGCCGCGCTCCCCGCGCCGTACTGTTTGACGCGCTCGTCGAGCGTTCGCGTGGCCGTGTTGATGCCGTCGGTCGCACAGTTGAGATAGTAGTCGTAGCCGTCCTTGTTCCGCGCGTAGAGGCTCGCGAGTTCCGCCCCCTCGCTCGCTCCGTTAGGCAGTGCACGCAAGCGCGCGGCCCGCCAAGCTTGAAGCGAGTCGCCCTCGCCCGCAGGCGCGTATTCCGCGTCGTTCGGGTTGTGACCTTTGCGCCACTCACGATAGTGCGCGTCCCATGCCGTGCTGCCGAGACCGAGTCGCTCGCCCCACAGGTCAAGCATCGCCCCTTGCGCGCGCGCGTCCGGTTCGATGCCAGACAGCGCGCGGTAAGCGGCGACGAGATAGGAGCGCGCGAACGTCGTCCGCACCACGCCGATACGCCCGCGCGCGAAATCTTCGAGGGGGAAATCGGGCCGGGGTACGGTGACGAAGTTGGCGTTGAGAAATTCAGGCCCGCACGCTTCGACCCTGCGGGGCAAGAGAAACTGCGACGACAAGACGGCGCACGCGAGCAGGAGTGAAGCGCAAACCGTGCGCCACGCCGTCCAACGTTTGCCATCTAAGTGAAGAAGAAAAAATGCGCGTGCGTTCATGGCTCAACTCCGTTCAATGCTTTGGTGACAGAATCCCGCGTCCAAGCTTTGCCGTTGAAGACGTAACGGCGTCGCCCGTTAAGAAAATTTGGAGGCACGATGTTTTCGTCAACGGCTACTCCGTAACTGTGACGGCAGATCGCGGACGAGAAATCTCGCCCGTCGGCGAGGCGCATCAGCACCGCTTTCGTGTCCGCGCCCATGCGAAAGAGCATCGGCACGGCCTCGTCAACGGGCA
Organism: Pyrinomonadaceae bacterium; assembly: GCA_049692915.1. Taxonomy (GTDB): domain Bacteria; phylum Acidobacteriota; class Blastocatellia; order Pyrinomonadales; family Pyrinomonadaceae; genus JAIVJG01. Next base: position 3,982 of record JBAVPI010000566.1, on the reverse strand, counting down.
GGCCATCGAGCCAGTTATCGCCCGCGCACCACGAAGCGAGCGCAGTCATCGTCAGCATCTTGTCGGGCGGCAGGGCGCGACGCAGATCGTCGAGCAGCGCGCGGTAAAACTCACGCTCCGAACCTTGTGCGTCAAAGTCTATCTGCACGCCGCGCACCCCCGGCGCGTCCTGAACGGCGACGACCTCGCGCACGATCCGCGCGCGCTGTGCATCATCGTAGGATGGCGCAGCCGCCTCGCGCCTGTCCCTTTCAATTCTAACGACGGCGAGCAAGAGAACCCCGTGCGGTACTTCGAGCGGTTGCATGCGCGGGACGAGCGTCACATCTCCCATGCGCAATCGCAGCGTGGCGGCCAGATAAGCCACACCCGTCGCGCGCGCGTCCAGAAAGTTCAGACGCGCCGGTTGTTCCCACGCCCAGAGCATCACGGGCGGAAGCTGTGCCGCGCGCGGCGAGTCGAGCGCCCCGTATTGACGCGTCCGGCAATTCGCACAGGTCAAGGCCAGCAGCGCGAGCGCGCAAACGTACCGGCGCGTGCGACGACGGATGCGCATCTGACCGGCGACTGACGCATTCATCCGACCATCTGCGCGACGTTGATTGATAAATTTTGGATGGAAACGGACTGCGCCTCTTCGTCGCGCCCGACGTGTTTGATTGTCTGGTATGCGCCGCCCGCGGGGTCTGAAAAGATTTCGACGCGCGATTCCGGCAAGTTAACGAGCCACGCTTCCGCGATGCCTGCCTTTGCGTAGAGAGGCATTTTAACTGTTCGATCCGTCTCCACGGTCGAGTCGGCGACTTCGACGACGAGCAGCACGTCGGCGGGCGTCGGGTGCGCGTTCCTATAAAAGTCGTCGCGCCAGCGCACGATTGCCACGTCCGGCTGCGGCTCGGAAAAGTCGTTGAGACGAATCGGGTTCTGCACACGGACGATGAAATGCCGCTGTGCGAATTCGTTGAAGATGAGCGCGAGCGAGTCAACGCACGCGGCGTGAGAACTGCCGGTGGGTGACATCGCGTAGATTTCTCCTTCCATGAGTTCGAGGCGCGCGCCGTCGCCGAAGACACCCGCCTCGCCCATACGCTCGTACTCGTCGGCGCTGATCCAACGTTTCGCCAACTTACGCGACATCTGTTTTTACTCTTCCTCCTCGGCCCTGATTCTGCCCTCGGCCCGCGCTTGCTCGACAATCTTCTGCGCGATCTGTCCGGGGACGGGATCGTAGTGCGAGAACTCCATGTGGAAAGAGCCGCGCGCCGCCGTGATCGAATTGAGCTTCGATTGATAGTCGAGTATCTCGGACATCGGGGCCTGCGCCTTGATGACCTGATTCTTCCCGCGCATCTCCATCCCTTGCACGCGCCCGCGGCGCGAGTTGAGGTCGCCCATGATGTCGCCGCTGCACTCGACGGGCGCAACCACCTCGATGTGCATGATCGGCTCTAAAAGCGTCGGCTTGATTTTCTCGACGGCGTTGCGGAACGCCTTGCGACCGGCGGCGCGGAAAGAATGTTCGTCCGAGTCAACGGGGTGAAACGAGCCGTCAACGAGCGTCACCTTGAAATCAACGAGCTGGTATCCGGCAATCGCGCCGCCCGCCGCGGCCTCGATGATGCCCTTCTCGATGGCGGGGCGGAATTGATGCGGGACGCTGCCGCCGAAGATTTTATCCTCGAAGACAAAGCCGCCGCCGCGCGGCAGTGGCTCGAAGACGACTTTGCAATCGCCGAACTGCCCGCGCCCGCCGGTCTGCTTTTTGTGACGGCCCTGCACCTCGGCGCGTTGCGTGATCGTCTCTTTGTAGGGAACTTTCGGAGGATGAAGCGCGACCTCGACGTGGTAACGATTCTTGAGTTTCTCGACCACGGTTTCGATGTGCAGTTGGCCGGAGCCGGAGAGGATGAACTCTTTCGTCTGCGCGTCGCGCGTGAAATGAAGGCTGGGGTCTTCTTCGAGAATTTTATGGAGCGCGACGGAGATTTTCTCTTCGTCCTGTCTCGACTTCGGCTCGATGGCGAAGGCGATGCCCGCCTCCGGGTATTCGAGACTGTCGTAAACAATCGGCGCGGCCTTGTCCGACAGAGTGTCGCCGGTCTGCGTCTCTTTCAACTTCACGCAGGCGATGATGTCGCCCGCATTGGCCTCTTCAATCTTGTCGAGTTGTTTGCCCTGCATCGAGTGCAGCGTGCCGAGGCGTTCGGCGACGCCGCGCGTTGTGTTCTGGACGTTCGCGTCGGATTTGACGTGGCCGCTGATGATCTTCATCACGTTGATGCGACCGGCGAACGGGTCGGCGATGGTGCGGAAGACGTAAGCCGAGAATGGCTCTTCGACGTGGTAGCCGCGCGTGAGCGGTTCGCCGCCGTCGCCGTCTGCGCTCGACTTGCCGTGTTCGGCCTCGTGCGCGTCGGGCGCGGGCGCGTAGTCAATGATGCCGTCCATGAGCGACGAAAGACCTGCGAGCGTGTTTGAAGAGACGGCGAAGACAGGGCACAGGCGGCTCGCCGCGATGGCCCTCGCGATGTTGGGGATGATGTCCTCTTCGGGGAGCGTGCCCTGCTCGAAATACTTCTCCATCAGCGCGTCGTCGGATTCGGCGATGACTTCGATCAGTCGCTCGCGCTCCTTATCTACGAGTTCGCGACCCGCCGCCGGAATGTCAATCTCCTTCGCCTTGCCGTTCGCATCAAACTCGTAAGCCTTCATGTGAACGATATCCACGACGCCGCGAAAATTCGTCTCCTGCCCGATGGGGAGCGTGAAGGGGACGATGGCGCGGCTGAAGGTGTGGCGCGCGCTGTCTAAGGCCGCGCCGAAATCCGCGCGCTCCTTGTCGAGCTTGTTGATGACCATCAGTCGCGGCACGAGAAATTCGTTGGCGTAGCCCCAAGTCTTCTCCGTCTGCACTTCGACACCGTTGACCGCGTCAACGACGACGAGCGCGCAATCGGCGACTCTGAGCGCGGGCCGCGCGTGGGCGACGAAGGCGGCATAGCCGGGCGTGTCTATAAAATTGATCTTGTGCTCGCGCCACTCGGCGTGCGCGAGTGCCGTATTGAGCGACACTTTGCGCGCGATGGAGTCTTCCTCGTGGTCTGTGACGGTCGTGCCCTCTTCGACACGACCCCAGCGCGTGGTCGCGCCGGCGAGGTGGAGGAGGGAACTGATGAGTTGCGTCTTGCCCGAATCGCCGTGCCCGATGACGGCCAGATTGCGTATGGAGTTGGTCGGATAGACTTTCATGGCTTGGTTCGAGATGCTTCCTTTCGAGAGATGTCGCGAACAGCGTGGCCGCCCCTGTGCCTTGCTCGTCGTTTGAGTTCAAACATGTGTGCGGGATGGTAGAACTGCAAGGTTGAGCGGGTAATTTACGCGAGCGGCGCGCGTAAAAGCAAGCGGCGTCCGAAGCGGGCGCAGGGGAAAAGGTAAAAGACGAAAGGGAGAGAAAAATCAGAAGCCGCGCCGACGCTTCGATTCGTGATTCTCGCACCGCGGCGTGCGACTCGCGCCCCACTTTTTTTGCGGCATTGCGATTGCCAGACAAATGTTGCCGTTCGACTTAGGAAGGCAAAACTCTCCCGTTCAAACACCAAACATGTTCGGAGGGAAACAGAAATGAGATTCGATATTCGTACAGCTTCGCGCACGATTAGCGCACTCGTCTTAACGGCGGTGTTGCTCGTCGGCTCATCGGTCGGGGCTGCGGCGCAGGGAAATCGTCGTTGGAATCGCAACGTGAACAGTCAAAACAACGGACGCCATCTCGGCTGGCGCATCGGGCGTCATCGTGGTTGGCGGAATCGCACGCAGAATCGCGACATGCGCAACTTCCGTCGCGAACAGCGCAGCGAGCGCCGCGACTTCAGGCAGAATGAACGCAGGGAGCGTCGCGAGTTCAGACGTGAGCACAGAAATCACTGAGTTTCCCTAAGCGGGAAAGCATAACGAAGCGGGCGCGTTTGACTCCTCTCAAACG
>JBAVPI010000565.1:0-2749 GCA_049692915.1 Pyrinomonadaceae bacterium | reverse complement strand
GTCTAGGCAACGACGACGCATTTTTATACCGATATTGAGCGAGAGACCTCGCCGTGTGTGACTCCGCCTCTCTCAATACGGGTGAAGTGAGATTAACTTCTCACCTTTCAAATACACCCCGGCACTGAAAAGCGCGGGAAGTCAGGCTTTGAGCCAAGCTTCTCGCGCTTTTCTTTTACGTCGCGCCGTCACATGTTGAAAAGCCTGCCTCTCAATAATTCGACAGCATCGCTTCGAGCGGAACGTTGATCCGCCCGACGGGGTAAAGATTCATCTGTCTGTCCCGGTAGGGCGAGCGTTCGTAGAAGAATTGCAAACGCTGTGAAGCGCTTGATGCGAACTTCGGATCAGTCGCCACGCGGCTCTCAAACTCACGCCTGAGATTCGCGTCCTTCGACATCATCTCGCGCGCGAGTTTTTCGACGACATAATCTTCGCCATACTCTTTTTGTTCAAAGATAGGATGGAAAAATCCCCAGACGACGAGTGAATCCGGCGCGTCAGGTTCGAGCATTTGCATCGCCGCGCGCGAGGCCGCCTGAGCCATCGGAACAACAACTGAGCCGGCCGGATAAGTTCTCTTCTCCCGCACAAGTTCGCTCTGGAAATTAACCAGCACCCTTCCCTCGAATGAAGCGAATGTGCCACGCGACGAAGGATCGGCCTTCACGTCTCGAAAACGATAACTCTCGACCTCAAGCGTCGCGGGGTTCGTCAGGCGCTTCATCAGTACGCCGTGCGCGGCGAGCACTCCAACGGCTTCTTTCCACTGCGGCGGGATGATGTAGTAAAGCGGAGGCGTGACGGAGACAACCGGCTTCGCTTCGGTGTAATAGGGCACGGTCATGTCCAGAGGCTTCGTGCCCCAGACGACCCTCACCGCGCCGGAAACGTCGCTCAACTCGGTGCGATAGTCCCAACCCTTCAACAACTTCTCAGTAGGTTTATCAGTCAACTTTACACTCAACGCCACACGTCTTGCAGGGTCGTAAGTTTTGCCGAAAGCGGTTGCTTCTTCGTCGGCTATGCGTCCGGCGCGGATGAGACTTTCGGGGTCGCGATTCACTTCTTCCAGCGCAGCGCGGAGAATATCGTATGTCCCGCGCACGCGTGAACGGTGTTCTTTCAACATATGCGTCTCGATGAGCAGGGCGGGACGGTTGCGCGCGACGGGCACGTAGCCGGTGGCGAAACGCGGTGTCGAGACGAAGCTGTCAATGCCCTTCAACGGGTCGCGATTGTCGCGAAACTCCATGTATGGCGAGATGAGATTTCCGTATGCCTCGGCTGCGGGCATGATCCTTTTATCGAACGCCTCCCTCGACCACTCTGCGACGGACGCGGAAACGTTCTCGTGCTGCTCAAACTGGTAAGTCAGGTTGTATCTAAAATCCGCCCCGTCGGTGACGTGACAGTCTATAAAGAGGTCGGGTTGCCACTCGTTCCAGAGTTTGAGCCACGCGCGCGTTTCGGGCGCGTCTGCCTTCAGATAATCGCGGTTCAAATTGAGGTTGGTCGCATTCCCGCGCCAGCCCATCTCCGCCGGGCCGTTCTGGTTGATGCGATTAAAAGGACTGCGCCGCTCATGCCCGTCCGCATTGTAGATAGGGATGAAGATAACGACGACGCGATCAAGCAGCGACTCGCGCGTCTTCGTGATAGCGATGTCGCGCAGGAGTGCCAGTCCCGCGTCCTTCCCGTCCGTCTCACCGGCGTGGATGCATGCCTGTATCAAGACCACCGCTTTACCGGCTTTGCGCGCCGACTCCGGCGTCAGCGTTCCGCCCTTGGCCGCGATGATGAGAGGCAGCGTGCGGCCCTCACCGCTTTTGCCGAACCCGGTCAGACGGATTAAAGGCGACGCGTCATCCAATCTTTTGGCGAACGCTATCGTCTCATCGAACGTCGGGGTTTCACGGTAATCAGACTTCTCTGCGGGCGTCCGCCATTCGGGAGATACGCCGGGCGACTCATTTTGGGCTTGGATGTTTTCGTGGCTCACAAGTGTCAATAAGAGCAGCGCGCAAACACAGCGCACGGTCAATCTCATCATCTGTTCTCTCCGGGGCGTTTCGTTCGACGAAGATGACGAATCTTCATTCTTTCTTGATTTGATCCCCGCATGCGCGGCATTGTGCGCGACGCTTAGCGTTCAGTGTGCCGCACCCTGTACAACGGTTGTACATGTGATGCGCGAACCAGTTGGTCACGAGCGCGCTGGCGATTAAGATGCCAGCTAGGACGGCGACGCTGATAAGCGTGTCTTTCAACCTTTGTATTTCTCCGACAGCGACTGCTCATACTGCCGCCCGCGCAGATATCCACGCCTGAAAGATTCTTCGGCATATTCACCGCCGAATCGCTCGCTGAGACGCTCTGCGTCCTCGTCAAAGGAACGACCCCGCGCGCGCGGGTGGAGAGCAGCCTCGAAGCCGCGCCGATACACCGGCTCGTCTTTTTTGAAGTCGCCTTTTTGACTTGCGTACTCGCTCTCCTCGCCGTCGCGCAAGCCGACCCACCAATCCTCACGCGCCGCATCGAGGCTTTCGGCATTTGATTCCGAAAGCAGCCCGCGCGCTCGCTCGGCCTGCTCTTCAGACTCCGCCACCACTATCAGCACACTGCGGCCTCTCCTTAACGCTTCTTCGTAAACGAACAACTCGTCGTGCGGCAGTCCGCCCGCGATTTTTTCCTCAAGCGAGCCGCCCGCGGCGATTCCGGCAGCCGCGCCGCCCACGCCCAAGAGCGC
>JBAVPI010000564.1:0-4457 GCA_049692915.1 Pyrinomonadaceae bacterium | reverse complement strand
GCTGCTGCTGCGACCCCGCGTTTCGTCCATGCACGCGCGCGGTTGAGACTGACAGGAGTGTGACGACGAAGAGAAGGATGAAGAGCGATAGAGCTACGCGCTTCGGAGGGTTTTGCATGATTCGACTCCTGAGAGTTTCGCCTCATCCGGCGAAGGGGATCGGTTTCCAATTAATTAGATTTTCGGGTCAAACTGCGCGAAATACAGGGTAGCGCGACTGAAAGTGGCAGCGTGTTATTAGACGTGCGCGGAGGCGTAAATGTTCCAACCTCCGTCCGCTTCATCTCTTCTTTTGACGAGCCGATGAGCGCCGATCTTTTCGATTCCGGGTTTTCGGTTTTCAGAGACGAGAATTTCAAATCCGCGATACCAATCCCTACTCCGAAAACTGAAAACTCGTTGGCAAATATTTTTACACGCTCGCGCGCAAACGATGTTTCGATTCGTTGTCTCTCGCTTCTCACAGAAGACGCGCGACGCGGACACAACGTTAACGACGACGCAGGATGATCTGTCCGTCGCCCGTGTGGAGTTTGAAGAGTTGACCGCCGCCGCCGACGCGCCAGCGACGGACGCGTTTCTGTTCGGTATCCTCGGCCACCGCCACCCCGTCGTTGATGACGGTCTCGGCATTCGTCTCAATCGTGATGTTCAGGTCGGACGGGAGGGCGAGGGAGATCGTGCCTTCGCCGGTCTGCGCGGTGAGTTGACGAAACCGTCCGTCGAGAGAGATGCGTCCGTCGCCGGTGCGCGCGTCGGCCTCGCCGTCAAAGTTCTCGATGCGGATTCGACCGTCGCCCGTCTCAACCCGCAGGCGGCCCCGACCGCCCGTCACGTCAACGGGGCCGTCGCCCGTGTGCAAGTCAATCTGTCCCGCCACACCCTCGACGCTCAGCCGCCCGTCGCCGGACGAAACGCTCAGCGCCGCGTCGCGCGGAACGAACACGTCGAGTTCCACCGACGCACCGGAATTGAACGACACGATGCGCCCGCCGCGCTCGACTACGTCGTGGGCGAAAGACTTGTCGAACTCGGCGCGAATGATGACATCGGAGCTACTCGAAGACGTGCCCGCGTCCGAGTCCGAGTGGCGCGTGGTGTCGGCGCGCGTGCTGAGCTTGATGCCCTTCATCTCTTTGTCGTCGTGCGCGCGTTTGAGGGCCGTGTACATCACCTCCGCCTTGTCCCATGCGTGGATGGTGATGGGGCCGTCGAAAGTCTCGATGCGGACGCGCGGGGCGCTGCCGGTCGGCATGCTGTTCGAGACGCGATCAATCACGTGCTTTGAATCGTCAACGACGATCTTCGTGCGCTTCAGTTCGCGCTGCACGTTGCGGTTCACCTCGCGGGCGATCTGCTGCGACTGGCGGACTGCTTCGCGGGCGTCGCGTTGAATCGCCTCCGCCTCGTCGCGCTCAGCTTCCTGACGCTCGCGTTCGGCGTCGCGCAGCGCCTCCTCTTTGTCACGCTGCGCTTCGCGTTCGGCGTCTGCCCTTTCGCGCTCCGCATCACGACGCGCATCTTGCTTTTCGCGCTCGGCGGCGGAGAGGGTTTCGCGCCTCTCTTTTTCCGCATCACGCAGGGCTTCGCGACTCGCGTTGCGGCTCTCCTGCTCAGCTTCGCGACGTGCGTTGCGGCTCTCCCGCTCGGCCTCTCGTTGGGCCTGTTCGGCTTCGCGCGCGGCATCCCTCGCGGCGTCTTCGGCTTCGCGCTGAACCTCACGCTCGTCGAAGTAGTCGCCCTTGCTCGTTTCGGACAGAAGATTCGTGACGGGACTGAGCGGGCGGTTATCGGCGGCGTGTCGAATCGTGATCGAGCCGCTGACGTTGCTCAACTTGATGCTCGGCCCGCCGCCGCCCAACTGCCCTTCGAGGTCGCGCCCGACGTAGCGCCCGACGCGCACAGGCAGGTTGAAGTCGTTGCTGATCGAGCCGTTGATCGTGTTGGCTTTGAGCATCGCCCGCGCATCAGACGGAATCGTCAGCACCAAGGGGCCGTTGACCGAACTGAGCGTGACCGCGTTCGCCTCGCTCAATCCCTCAAAGCCCGCATCGAGCCGACCGTTGACGACCGAGAGTTTGACTACGCCGCTCAAGGCGTGCGCCGTGACGTGCCCGTTGACGGACGAAGCGCGCACGGGGCCTGTCAAGCCTTCGAGGTCGAGCGCGCCGTTGACGATGTCAACCTGCTCGATGCGCGCGCCGCGCGGCACTGACAACGTGTATTCGATGGAGGCGGGATTTTCATACCGGCGCTCGCCGCCAGACCAGTTCAATTCGTGCGACGGATATTTCGTCTCGATGCGGACGTAATCGGGCGCGGCGTTCACATCAATCTGCGCCTCGGCCAGACGTTCCCGCATGTACGCGCGCTTGACGGCGTCAACGCGCACTTCGTTGCGCTCCCAACCCTTAACGCGCACCGCGCCGTTGATGTTCGAGAGGCTCACGCGCCCGCCCGCCGCCAACGGGTACGTCTGGTGAAACTCTTCGCTGAACTGCGGTTGCCCCTGCGCCTCGCCGCGCGCGCCCGTGTCGGTGCGCGTCTGCGCTTTGGTAGTGCCCACCGGCACGCACAGCATCGCGAAAGCAATTAACAAACTCGCCAAACGTTTATTCGACATACTCATCTTTCCTTGAACCGTTGCATAAGAAGATCGCGGCTTGGTGAGACTCGATTGCGTCCCACTAGTTTCGAGTTTTGAAGACGCGCGCGACTACGACGCGCGACGTATTTGAACGTTGCCGTTGACGGTCTTGAGACGGAGTTCGCGCCCGCCGCCTGCGCCGCCGATTTGACCGTTGAGGCTTCGCTTGCTGAAGCGGCCCTGTACGGTGACGGGAAAGTCGCTCGTGATGTCGCCGTTGACGGTCTCCGCGTGCAACTCGGCGTTGAGGCTCGAAGGAAAGCTCAACTCTATCCCGCCGTTGACGGTTGCGAATTCCAGTTGGTCTGACCAGTTGGAACTGCCGAGTGAGGCCGTGATCGAGCCGTTGACGGTGTTGGCGCGCGCGAGGCCCGCCGTCGAGAGACGGATGCCGCCGTTGACCGTGCGCGCTTCCACATCGGCATTGAGTCCGTTCGCCTCGACGCCGCCGTTGACGGTCGAGCCGTTAAAGCGCACGCCCGCTGGCACTCTCACGGTGAAATCCACCTGCACGTCGTTGTCACGAACGTGTGAATGCCCGTTCTCGCCCGGCTCGCATGTGTTGGGTTTCCCGGCTTCGCCGCTCGGATAGATGGCGCAGATGGTGACGCCTTCGCCGTGCTCGACGACCTCGACGCGCACCTCTTGCATGTTGCTCCGCCGCGCGCTCTTCTCCGCGACGACCTCGACCTCGCCGCCCGTCGAAGGCTCGGCCTTGATGCTCCCGTTGACGCCCTTGATCTCGATGACGCGCCCGGCGGCGAGAGTTCCCTTCCAGCGGAAAGGGTTCTGTGTTGACGCGCCGTTCTGAGTTGACGCGCCGCCCTGTGCCGCCGCGGGAGTTTGTAATTGCGCCGTGCATGCCAAAACGATTGCGGCTGCGAGACTCGCGATGCTGATTGAACGTTTCATGTATTCACCTCGTCCGAGAATGACTTTCGACTTGACCCGCTTGTCACCGTATCTAATGTGGAAACACCATGCGTGAGAATTTCGTGGCAACAAATTCTTTCTTCAACACGGATTTGGATTTCATCTGAAAATTCACACACAGGGACACGAAGGACATCACACACAGGGACACGAAGGACACAGGTATGGCTTTAACCGCACCCGTTGTGCCCGTGGTGTTCGACTGCGTAATTTGTGAAGTCTGTTGCGGAGGTGCTCGTTACTGTCTCTACTGTCTCTTCAAATTCACCGTACCGCTGAACGTCGTCAGGTTGAGATAGGCGTCGCCCGATCCGACCACGCCGATCAGACGGCTCTGATGAGAGTCTTTCCCCGGCACGGCAGGGCCGACGTTTGCTTTGACGGGGAAATCCGTGACGATGTCTCCGCTCGCCACCACGCGCGCGTTGATGCGGAACGAGGCATCGGGCGGCAGCGTCAGAGACACGTCGCCGGAAGTGGTCGTGAAATCGTAGCTGCCGCCGCGGGCGAGCGGCCCCGTCATGCGGACGCTGCCGCCTATCGTCTGCCCCTTGACCTGCGTGTGCGCGATGTGGTCGAGCGAGACATCGCCGCTCGTCGAGATGGCCGTAAAGTCGTCGCCCGGCTCGACCGTTTTAACGTTTGAAGCCTCGACCTCACCGCTCACGGAGCGCAGGCGCACGCGGCCCGCCGAATCGGAGAGCGAAACGTCGCCGCTCATGCAAGAGACTTCGACCCCCTTCGAGACGCGCTCCAAATTCACGTCGCCGTTGAGACTCTCGACGCGTGCCTCGGCCACATCGGACACGTCAACGTCGCCGTCGCGCACCTGCAAATTGACCGTCGCCCCGCGCGGCACGTCGAGTTCGACACTGCT
>JBAVPI010000563.1:0-3398 GCA_049692915.1 Pyrinomonadaceae bacterium | reverse complement strand
CCTTTACAGGGACGAGGCCGCTCGCGTTTGTGATCGTCTAGTGTCGTTGACGCGCCTTAAGGCTGCTCGTCTTTCTGTTCATCGCCGCGATTTTGGCGCATCTCGCGTCGGCGCTGTTTCATTTCCTCGCGCTTTTGCTGGAGTTGCGTGCGCTGCTCAGGAGTCAGGATAGAGAGCATCTCGCTTTCGTTGCGCTTGTTAATGTCGCGCAACTCCGTGCGGAGTTGGCGTGCGCGCGTCTCCTGCTCGGTGGTCAACTCACCGCCCTGCCGTCTCTGTTGCATCAACTGACGAAGTTCCTCGCGTTGCGCGCGCGTGCCCTGCTGCGACTTTTCGTGGAGGGCGCGGAACTGCCCTTTCTGCGCGTCCGTCAGATTGAGTTCGCGGAACATCCTGATGTGCCCGCCGCCCTCTCTGCCCATCTCGCCGCGATGCTTACCCATGCGGCCCATGCGCTCATGGCGTCCTTCGTTTGAAGGCATCGAGCCTCCGCCCTGCGGAACTCCCTGCGTCCCCTGCGCAAAAGCGGCGACGCCGAGAGCAGCCATAAGTCCGAGCATCAAGCCCTTGCCGATTAAAAACTTTCTCATCTCTGAAATCTCCTTGACGAAAACTTGCCTGCACTATTCCCGCACGATGATTGCGTCGGCGGCGCAAGTCCGATGAGGCCCGCGTGCGCGACATCAATAGCGAAATCCACTCTCTGTGAAATCGGCGAGTTTCTGCGGTAGCCGAAACCCACGAACCTTTTAGACGCGCCGGTCGTTACTTTAGTCGGGAAAAGTTTTGAAAGGAAAAGGCCGTCAAGCGCGGGCCGCGCGAAGGTCGTCGGGCCTCATGCCCTGCGCCGACTTCCGTGCGCCGACCCGACGATTCCGACTCTGACTCTAGAAATGGCAAAACCGCGCTTCACGCGTTACAATACGCGACCGATGAAACTCCTACACCAGATCAACTCGCCGGAAGATTTGCGTCGTCTGCGACCGGAACAGTTGCAGGAGGCGGCAAGCGACGTGCGCCAGTACATACTGGAAACGATGTCGCGCGTCGGAGGTCACACGGGCGCAAGCTTGGGCGCGGTCGAACTCGCCGTCGCGCTCCATTACGCCTTCGACACGCCGCGCGACCGTCTCGTCTGGGACGTGGGCCATCAAGCCTACGCACATAAGATTCTCACGGGTCGTCGCGACGGGCTGCCGACCATCAAACAGTACGGCGGACTCTCCGGCTTCCTGCGGCGCGACGAGTCGGAGTTCGACACCTTCGGCGCGGGCCACGCTTCGACCTCGCTCTCGGCGGCGCTTGGGATGGCGATTGCGCGCGACGCGAAGGGCGAGAATCATCATGTCGTCGCCGTCATCGGCGATTCGTCTCTGGCGGGCGGGATGGCGATGGAGGCGATCAATCAGGCGGGCCACTTGAAGGCGCGGCTCATCGTGCTCTTGAACGACAACGAGATGTCCATCGCTCCGGCGGTCGGCGCGCTCACAGGCTATCTCAACCGCATCCGCGAGGCGCAGGGCTATCACCGCTTCAAGGACGAAGTGGGCGAAACGCTGCGCGAGATACCGAGCATCGGCGAGCGCATCTATCAGGCCGCGAAGACGGTCAAGGATGCCATCGCGGCGGCGGTGCTGCCCGGCGCGCTCGTCAACGAACTCGGCTTCAAGTACATCGGCTATGTTGACGGGCACAACACGGGCGCGCTCGTCCGCGCGCTCGAAGAGGCGAAGCAGATCAAGGACGGCCCGGTCATCGTCCACGCCATCACGCAAAAGGGCAAAGGCTTTCCCTCGCGCGAGAAGAATTACTACGCTTGGCATGCGACCGGCCCGTTTGAACTCTCCACCGGCGCGGCCATCAAGTCCGCGAAGGCGAGCGCCCCCGGCTACACAGCCGTCTTCGGCGAGACGATGTGCGAGTTAATGGCGAAGGACGACAAGATTATCGCTCTCACCGCAGCGATGCCCGACGGGACGGGGATTGACAAGGTGCTTGAGAAGTTTCCCGAACGCGCCTTCGACGTGGGCATCGCCGAGCAGCACTGCGTCACGTTCGCCGCCGGAATGTCCTGCGAAGGACTCAAACCCGTCTGCGCCATCTACTCGACCTTCCTTCAACGCGGCTTCGACCAACTCATCCACGACGTGTGTATCCAGAACCTGAACGTCAAGTTCTGTCTCGACCGCGCCGGAATAGTCGGCGGCGACGGCCCGACGCATCACGGCCTCCTCGACATCGCGTACCTGCGCGCCGTCCCGAACATCATCCTCTCGGCCCCGAAGGACGAGGGCGAGATGCGCGACATGCTCCACACGATGCTCGAACACGACGGCCCGGCGGCGATGCGTTATCCGCGCGGCAACGGCGTCGGCGCGGACATCAAGCGCGAGCCGCAACTTCTCGAAATCGGCAAGGCGGAGATCATGCGGGACGGCGGAGAGGCGGCCATCATCGCCTACGGCTCGATGGTGCATCCGAGTCTTCAAGCCGCCTCGCATTTAGCGAAGGATGGCATCGAGACGACGGTCGTCAACGCGCGCTTCGTCAAGCCGCTCGACGCGGGGTTGATCCTCGCGCTCGCGCGCACGAAGCGTCTCATCGTGACGGTCGAGGAAGCTTACCTCGCGGGCGGCTTCGGCTCTGCCGTGATGGAGCTTCTGGAAGAGAACGGACTCGCGGATGCGGTGCGCGTCGTCCGCATGGGCGTGCCCGACCGCATCGTCACGCACGGCGACCCGAAACTCCTGCTCGCCAAATACGGACTCGACGCCGACGGCATCTACACGCGCGTTAAGGAGAGCATGGAAATCCTCGACGACCGGCGCACGAGCCGCCAGCGTCGCAGCAACAGCAACGCCTCGCTCAAGAATCGCTGACCGAAGCAAGAGCCGCTGATTAAAGGCTCGCGCCGACGGCGCAACCTCCGCCGCGCGCTTTTTGTAGGCCGCGATCAAGATAGCCCGGCGTAAGTGGTCGGGCTATTTTTATAAAGTGGTCGGGCTATTTTTAATGACCGTGCTATTTTTACGGTCAAGTCGCCTTGGTTATTGTCGAATCGCCGCGTTCCCGACCCCGGTTTCTCCCCCGTCGTCTCCCCCGTCGTCTCCCCCGTGCAATCAATTTGTAATTGATAAAGGACAGCCGTGAGAGGTGCACGCGCATCAAATCTGGCGGCCACTTGTGGCCTGCACGACCCTGCACGAGAGCAGGGCAGGACGAATCAAACGCCATCCCGGAGCATAAATTGGAAGAGACAATGCAGCCCTTAGTAACTGACCAAGACCCGGACGCGACAATCATCGCGCCGCGTTTTGACGAAGTGGAGGCGGACACGGCGCAGCCCGTCGTGCCGTTCACCGCCGCGTCCGGCGACGCGCAGGCGTTCACGCCCGCAG
>JBAVPI010000562.1:0-12644 GCA_049692915.1 Pyrinomonadaceae bacterium | reverse complement strand
GTCCTTCTCCACGAGCGCGACCTTCAGCCCCAACTGTGCGCCGCGAATCGCCGCCACGTAACCGCCCGGCCCGGCCCCGATAATCGTCACGTCAAACTGTTCTGTAGACAATGTTCCTCTCCTCAGAGCGATGATGAGTGATGAGAAAAAGGGATGTTTTCTCATCACTCATCAACGTAGTTTCATCTTCAACCGCGATGTGAACTTATTCAAGCGACATTATAGTCCGTCGCGCGCGTTTACTCCAATTTGCCGTGCTGCGCCGCGTGCCCGCTCAACTTTTGAACAAGTCCTGATAGTCGTTGATTAATTTGTCGAGCCGCGTGCGAAACTCAGGGTTGCCCGTTTCGTTGAGGTACTTGGTGCGCAAGCCCTGCACGCGAATCACGTTGTCAATCTCGCTTTCGAGCGCATGGCGGCGCAGTTCGTTGTCCTGCTGAAATCTCCGGCTCGACTTGACGGCGGCGATGCGCGCGGCCAGCGCGACTTTGCGCGCGTCGAGCAGCACGAGCGCGTCGGCGAGGCCGGAGACGGGGTCGCGCGCCGTCTCAACCTTCTTCAGTAAGTCATTCGTCAACGTGTCGAGTTCGGACAAAACCTGTTCGGCGTCAGCCCCGCCCGCCGCGTCGTTTGCCGCCACGCCGCCGCGCGCGCAACCTGACATCGTCAGCGCCAGCAACAGCAGCGCGAGGCCGCAGGCGTATGCCGACGATTGACGACAGGAAATTATATTTCGCATGCGTGCTCCACAGGATTGACGGTAAACGTTATGATGTAGCAAGCGGGGTGGCGAAAGTCAAACAGCGGGCCGGAAGCGGCACGCGCCGCACAAATTCAAACGAAGGCGAGGTCGCAGAGATGCAACACACCGAGGGATTTCTCAGGCTGGTGGAGGACGCCGCGACGCGCGTCCGCGAGGTTGATGTAGAGGGCGCGCGGCGTCGTCTCGCCGAAAATTCCGGCGCTCACCTGATAGACGTGCGCGAAGACAACGAATGGCAGGCGGCGCACGCGCGCGGCGCGGAGCATCTGGGGCGCGGCATCATCGAGCGCGATGTCGAAACGAAGATTCCCGACAAGACGGCGGAGTTGATTCTCTATTGCGGCGGCGGTTTCCGCTCGGCGCTGGCCGCGGACAACTTGCAGCGGATGGGCTATACGAACGTCTATTCGATGGCCGGCGGCTGGAAGGCGTGGCAGGAAGCGGGTGCGCCCGTCGAGAGCGAATGAGACGCTCGCGAGCGTCGGTGAACGGCCTTCGATGAGCGCGCCGGAGTGCGGTGCGGAAAATGTGTAAAGGGAGTAGAGAGACTCAATCTCTCTACTCCCTTTCTGTTGTGGGACGCTTCGCTTGCTGCCCCGTCCTTGCGCGGAATTATTGACCGCAATCGGGGACGGAGTTGGCCGGAATCGTCCATGTGACGGCGGCAGAGCAGGAAACCACGCTCGACACGAAGCAGCCGTTTTGATCCTCGGCGATGACCCTGATCTGCGAGCCGGGGCACGAGACTGCGTCGAGCGTGTAGGACTGGCCCGACGCGATGACGGAATCATTCAGTTGATCCCCGCTCCAGTCCTCTTCGTTCGCGGGCGAGAGGTACAGGTGTCGAACCTCAAGGCTCAGATTATTCACGACGGTGATGCTGCTGGTCGCGCGCGTACGCGCGTTCGGCAGCAACGGGGCGGAGAGTAGTGCGCAGGCGAGGGCGGCGAAAATGGCGAAACGATAAAGGGCGAGGCGGGATTTAAGTTGATTGCTTTTCATGTCGGATGCTCCTCTCAAAAGGTGAAGAATAAGGGCGGGGCGTGACCGCCGGGTTCGAGCCGGCGGTCACGCTCAGATACGTCACAGGGCGCGGGCTTAAAAGCCCTTTGGGCTTTACGGGCAGCCGCCGTTGACGGTGTAGGACGGGCCGTCATCCACGGCGGCTCCGCCGTTCCCCTGACTCTTGGGGACAGTCACCTTGGCCGTCGCCCTCCCGACCTTGCCGGACGCGTCCGTCACCTTGAACGTGATCGTATAGACGCGACCGTTGCGGCTGCCGCTGCGTTCCGCACGCAACTGCACCGACTTGCAGTTCGAGGCAATCAAGATGTCGTCCACCGTGTTGCCGTCGCCGTCGTCGTTGACCGCCTCGTCGCTTGAGACCTTCTCGATGACCACCTTGCTGAGATTCACACCCGAATCGCAACTGTCGCTCGCGCCGCTGACGAGGTCAGAGACGTTGACGGTGTGGTACTTGTGATTGGGCGGCCAGAGCGAGATGGTCTGCCCGTTGAGCGTGATCGTCGGGGCGGTCGTGTCCACGACGTTGACGGTACGCGTGACCGGCGTGGCGGCGTTGCCCGAATCGTCCGAGGCCGTGTACGTGATCGTGTACGTGCCCGGCACGTTCGCGTTCACCGTGCCCGAAGCCGTCACGGGGACGTTGCTGTCGCAGGCGTCCGTCGCGGTCGCGCCGGGGTCTATGAACGTGGTGTGACACTCGACCGTCATGGGGTTCGTGCCGTTGCGCGTGATGACGGGCGGCGTGTGGTCAACGACGGTGACTGTTTGTGTCGCCGTCGCAGTGTTGCCGCCCGCGTCCGTGACCGTCCACGTCACCGTGGTCTGGCCGAGCGGGAAGGCGGCGGGCGCGTTGTTCGTCACCGTCACCGTGCAGTTGTCCGTCGTGGTCGGCGTCCCCAACACGACGCCGGAGACGGCGCACGAAGTCGGATCGGCGTTGACCGTGACGGCTGCGGGCGCGGTGATCGTCGGCGGAGTGTTGTCAACGCCGGTCAGCGTCGTCGTGACGGTGGTGGTGTTGCCCGACACGTCCGTGACGGTAATCGTGATCGTGTGCGGCCCCGGCCCGACCGTGGTCTCCGCCGCCGGACTCTGTGTGATGACGAGATTAGCGGCGCTCGAACAATTGTCGGACGCGACGAGGCCCGTGACGTAGTTGGGAACTTCCGCCTCGCAGCTTGCGCCGACAAAGACGGTTCTGTTCGCGGGCGCGGTGACGGTGGGCGGAGTATTTTCCGTGACCGTTATCGTCTGCTCGCACGATGCGCTGTTGCCCCCCGCGTCGGTCGCCGTCCAAGTGATGACGGTCGCGCCGACCGGGTACGGAGCGTTCAAAGGCTGACCGTCACTGCGGACGCCCGCCACGGTCGGGGCCGGATTGCCGCTGCCGTCGCTGGCCGTCGGCGTGCCGGGATTGACGTTCGCAGAGCACGCGCCCGGCGCGGCGGCCTGTGTGATGTCAGCCGGACACGTGATCGTCGGCGGAGTCGTGTCGGCTGACTCGGTGACGGTCACGGTGAAGCTGCAACTGACGGTGTTGCTCTGGTCGTCCGTCGCCGTGGCGGTGACGGTCGTGGTCGTTCCGGTCTGGAAGAACGAGCCGGACGGGACATCGTATGAAACCGCACTGCAAGTGCCTGTCGCGGTCGCGTTCGGGTAGTTGACGGCGGTCTGCGTGACGCCGACGGCGACGTGCTCCGTGATGTTGACCGGACAACTGAGCGAACAGTTGGGCGGCGCAACCGCGGTGACGGTGACGGTGAACGTGCACGACGCCGTGTTGCCGGAAACGTCCGTCGCGGTCGCGGTGACGGTGTGCGGCGAGCCGCCGACGGTAAAGCTTGAGCCTGACGGCGGGTTGAAAGTGACCTGCACGTTCGGGTCGTTATCAACGACGGTCGGCGCGGGGAACGTCACGTTGGCGGAACCGGAACCGGGCGCGCTCTCCGTCACGGTAATGTTGGACGGGCAGGAGATGACCGGCGTCTGCGTGTCGTTGACCGTCACTTTGAAATTAACGACGTTAATGAATTCGACATCGTGGCAGGTGACGTAGGTGTCGCCGACCGTGAAGAAAGAGCCTGAAGGCGGCTCGCAACTGATGGCGCTGCACGTGCCGCTCGTCGTCGGCGCGGAGTAGGTGACAATTGTGCCGCTCTGACCCGGAGCGTTGCTCGTCGTGATGTCGGCGGGCGGCGTGACGCTACAGGTCGGCGTGCGGACGGTCGTCGTGGCGGTCGAGGAGCGGTCGTCAGGACGCGGGTCTGTCGTGGTGCTCGTGACGTTCGCGGTGTTTGAAACCTCCGTGCCGTCCGGCGTCGCAGAGTTGACATCATAGACGAGCGTGAAGGACGCGCTCGCGCCCGAAGCGAAGCTCGCGTTAGTACAGGTTGACGTGCCCGTGCCGCCCGGAGCGGGGTTCGTGCAGTTGAACGCCGGGCCTGAGTTTTGCGTCAGAGAGGCGAAAGTCATGTTGGCGGGCACGTTGTCCGTCAACACGAGGCTCTGCGCCGCGTCGGGGCCATGGTTTGAAACGAAGACGGCATAGACGGCGTTTCCGCCCGATTCGACCGACTGGCTGCGCAGCACTTTCACGACGGAGATGTCGGCGCTCTGCTGGGCCGGGTCGTGGACGGTAAAGAAGGCGCGTGCGCGTGCGCCGCCGTCGGAGGTCGAGTTGAGACTCGCAGTCCACTGCCCCCGGTTGTCAACGGTGATGCCGCCGATGGTGGATGTGGCTGTGGACGGCAGCGTGAAGAGAACGTTTTGCGGGTCAGTCGTGATGGTGGTCGGTGCTGCGGCGGCGAACCCGCCGGGATTGATAAAGTAGAGGCGGCGCTGCGGGAAGGGAAAGACGGGCGCTCCCGTCACTCTCGCGCAGATCGTCTCGCCGAGGTTGAAATCCGTCTTCGGCGTCGTGCAGTTGCTTGCAAACGTTGTGACGGATTCAGTGGCGAAGAAGAAGGCCGGAGACAGCAGCGCGGAGAGCGGCTTGCCCGGCTGGAGGAAAGGATTCGGGCCACGCCCCGCACCGGACGGGCGAGACGAAGCGGCGGAAGTCGCGCCGACCAATGCTCCCAACGAAAGGGTCAGAATTCCGAGGGCGAGACATAGGCGGACGAGTCTCGCGGAAAAATGCGGCGACCTCGCCGGGTTGCGCGCGGCTTTTGAAAAATGCGTTTTGACGGGTGTTGTAAAAGTCTGTGGTGTTAAAGAAGGCGTGGACGGATTTGTCCGCCGGGGGGTTCGGGGCATCATGTGGCATTCCTCACTTTTCAAATTGGAGTTGGTGGCAGGAGTTCCGCCGGGGGTCAGAGCAGGCTGCTGTCGCCTGATGAAAGTTGCGAGATGACTAAAGGAAAGTCTGCGAATTCGACGCGGCGCGACGCGTGCGGCCCGATAACGAGTGGCCTATATATACCTTCGCGCCCGAAAAAACAAGGCCGCGCGGGGATTTTTTCCGGGGCAAATCCCTCTTTCAGACAAGGCCGTTAAAATTAACCGCAGGAAGCTGCGCGACGTTCGATGCTATAGTGAATCGAATTCCAGAAAGGAGTCCTGCCTTGGCACCTCAGTCAGCCGAACCCATTGAAGTTTTTTATTCTTATTCGCACGATGACGAAGAACTGCGTGGCAAGTTAGAGAAACATCTCACTACGCTCAAGCGTCAGGGCGTGATTCAGGGCTGGTATGATCGCGGAATCAGCGCCGGTCAAGAATGGGATGGTGAAATTGACGAACACCTAAACTCAGCCGACATTATTCTCTTGCTCACCAGTGCGGATTTTCTCTTTTCGGACTACTGCCACGCTGTTGAGGTAAAGCGCGCGATGGAAAGACACGAGGCGGGAGAGGCACGCGTCGTTCCAGTCATCCTGCGCCCCTGTGATTGGCAGGATGAGCCTTTCGGCAAACTTAAGGTGCTGCCCAAAGATGCTCTACCAGTCACCAAATGGCCGAACGAGGACGATGCCTTTCTGGATATTGCCAGAGGCATCCGGAAAGTGGCGGAAGAAATCAGAGCGGCCCGGCAAGGCCAGACGTTACCGCCGACCGGGGACGCCGCGCCGACCCCGCATCTCAACATCCCGGACATCCTCCGAGTCTCTTTCGTTTCACGCAAAGACAGGGAAGGCAACGATGTGGTGGAGCGCCTGAAAGAGGAACTCGCTCCGGGTAAGAACCGGCTCGTGACGCTGTGGGGCGGCGGGGGCGTTGGAAAGACGGCGATTGGCGCTGAGGTCGCGCGTGCTCTGGTCGCGGCCTTCGAGCAGCGCGTCATTTGGATCAGCGCGGATGGTCGTGAAGACTTTAATCTCACAGCGCTGCTCGACGGCATCGCCACGCAGTTGGGACAGCCCGACCTGCGCAAGCCCGCGCTTGAGCCGAAGAAGGAGGCGTTGCGGGAAGTTTTGAAGAGCGCGCCGACGCTCGTCGTGCTCGACAACTTCGAGACGATTGCGCCCGAAGAGGCGAAACATTGCGCTGAATGGCTCGCACAACCCGCGCTCTGTTCGTCTCTCATCACGTCGAGGCAACACGTCGAGGCCGCGCACCGCAACATCCCCGTAGGCACGATGTCGTCAGAGGAGGCGCACGCTCTTATACAAAAGTTGCTCGCGGAGGTGCATGATGCGGACGCGTTCGCCAGCCTCGACCGCGAGCGCCTGATTACCACCGCCGATGCCAACCCGCTCGTCTTGCAGTGGATCGTGCGGCAGATTGATCTGGCTCAAGGCGCGGAAGAAGTGCTGAACGACTTGAAGCACGGCGAAGGCACTGCCGCCGAGCGCGTGTTCGACCGCTCGTTCAAGTTGAAGCAGTTGGATAACGGGGGACGTGCCGTGCTGCTTGCGCTTTCGCTCTTCGTGCCGAGCGCGACGCGGAAGGCTCTGGCCGAAGTGGCGGGACTCGGAAAAGATAAAGACAGAGCGCGTTACAAAGCGGCGGTCAAGGCTCTCTCCTCACTCTGGCTATTGCGAACGGCGGAAGCCGGGGAGCGTCTGGCCGTCGAAGGTCTGACCCGCGAACTAGCTAAAGCACACCTGACTAATGACCCACGCTCCAAACCCTTTCGTCAAAGATACGTCACGCGCTTTCTGCATCTTGTCAGGGTCAACTCAAAGACTATCGCCGAACATTTAAATTCTTTAGAGACAGAGAAGGATAATATTTTGAATGCCATAGATATATCGTTTGAGTTAGGGGATTGGAATAGGGCAATGCTGATTAGCATTGGGATGGAAGCTTTTCTGAGAGTACGCGGCTATTGGGACGAGGCCATCAGAACAGGCAAGCGGGCATTGACCGAGGCACGTGTTCTATCCGCCGAGACATGGGTGGCGCAGTTTACTCACAATCTGGCAATAGTTCTTCAAGATCGTGGAGAGCTAGCAGAAGCGCGTCGGCTCTATGACGAAAGCCTAGAGATCGAAAAGAGGTTTGGCAATCAAAGTGGCATCGCGAAGACGCTCCACCATTTGGCGATACTCGCGCAAGAACAGGGCGAGATGGGCGAAGCAAAGCAGCTCTACGACGAAAGCATGGAAATCAGAAAGCGGCTCGACGATCAGAGTGGCATTGCCAGCACCTTGCATCAGTTAGCCATGCTAGCAGAAGATCAAGGCGAGTTAGACGAAGCACGACGACTCTATGACGAGAGCATGGAAATCGCTAGGAAACTCGGCGATCAGAGTGGCATTGCCAGCACCTTGCATCAGTTAGCCATGCTAGCAGAAGATCAAGGCGAGTTAGACGAAGCACGACGACTCTATAACGAGAGTTTGGAGATCGCGAAGAAGCTCGGCAATCAGATCGGCATCGCCCGTACCCTCTACCAATTGGGGAACCTAACAAAGGGTGCAGGTGATAAAAGAGAGGCCGCGCGGCTGTTCGCTGAGTCTATGATTATCTTTGAGAAACTCGGCTCGCCCGAGGCGAAGACTGCACGCGAGAGTTTGAAGAGAGTGGAGGACGATTCTTCATAAGGTGGATGAGTCGTTTGCACGCGGGGAAGTGTTGTTGCCGGGGCTGAGAGTGGCGTGCGGAGTGATGGGAAAAAGATTGTTGTGAGTGGGAATAGTCTTTCCGGGCGCGGGAACGTGATGCCCGCGCGTGAGAATGTTATTTCCATGTGTGGGAATCTAACTCCGTTACGCGGGAATGGTGTTCGCGGAGGCGGGCATGATATGTCCGAGTGGGGAAATGGTGTTTCCGCGAGTGGGAATGGCATTGCGGGGAGTGGGCGTGGGATTGCGCGGATCGGGTGTGTTATTGGGCGGGTGGGGAAGTTTAGTGTGGGGGTGAAAAAAGGTCTTGCGGGCGCGATGATGGTTGAGTAAGATGCGGGCGACCTCGCCGCTTTCCTGTTCTCTTTACTCACGAAAGGAGTCAAGCTCATGTCAAACGAATCAAGACGGCTCAAGCCCGCGCAGATCGAGGCGGATAAGAGTAGTTTCGCGGCGTTGCAGGCCATCACGAACTACGCGCCCGCCAATCCGGATTACTCGACGGCGGCCATCGCGAAAGCACAAACCGACCTCACGAATGCGCAGGCGGTCGAAGCTCAAGCACAGGCCGCTTACGCTGCGGCGCGCGATGACGCGGTAGCGTGCGAGTGGGGATTGCACAACCGCATCCTCGGCGCGAAAGATCAGGTGACGGCACAGTTCGGGCGAAACTCGAACGAGGTACAGGCGTTGGGATTGAAGAAGAAGATGGAGCGCAAAGCACCGCAGCGTCGCACGAAGAAGGACGGAACGAAGTAAGACCAGACCCAAACATGCGGCGTGTCGGGCCGCGAGCGTTCATCTCACAGGGTGACGCTCGCGGCTTATTCATTTTCACAGGCCCGTCGCCTGCGCGTGCTGCCGTGGGGCGGGCGAAGTGTTGTAGAATCTTTTGTTGTTGGAAATCAATTTTTCGAGGCGGGATAATGGAGTCGGGCGTAGGATTCGTGTGAGATTGAGGGTTCGGAGAAGGATAAAAATCGCGATGTCAGAGGAAGCGTTGGAGCAAAAAGGGCGTGGCGCGTCGGCAGGGGCAGCGTCGGCAGGAGTGGGGGCGGCAGGAGCGGCGGAGGCGGCGGGGCGCGTCGAGACGGATTCGATGGGCGAGATAGAGGTGCCGTCGGATAAATACTATGGGGCGCAGACGCAGCGTTCGTTGATTCACTTCAACATCGGCGACGACGTGATGCCGCGCGAGATGATTCGCGCGCTCGGCGTGTTGAAGAAGGCGGCGGCGCTCGTCAACGAGGAGTTGGGGAAGCTGCCAGCGGAGAAGGCGGAGTTGATCGCGCGCGCGTGCGATGAGGTGATCGAGGGCAAGCTCGACGCGCATTTTCCCCTGCGCGTGTGGCAGACGGGGAGCGGGACACAGACCAACATGAATGCCAACGAGGTCATCTCGAACCGCGCCATCGAGATGGCGGGCGGCGTGTTGGGCAGTAAGCAGCCGGTGCATCCGAACGACGACGTGAACATGTCGCAGTCGTCGAACGACACGTTCCCAACGGCCATGCACATCGCCGCCGCCGAACGCCTGAACGCGCTCATCCCGGAAATTCAGCGCGTGCATGATGCGATTGACCGGAAG
Source organism: Pyrinomonadaceae bacterium (assembly GCA_049692915.1). Taxonomy (GTDB): domain Bacteria; phylum Acidobacteriota; class Blastocatellia; order Pyrinomonadales; family Pyrinomonadaceae; genus JAIVJG01. The sequence continues at coordinate 3,259 of JBAVPI010000562.1, read as the reverse complement.
GTGAAGGAGTTTGCAGACGTGGTGAAGATCGGGCGCACGCACTTGCAGGACGCGACGCCTTTGACGGTCGGGCAGGAATTTTCGGGCTGGGCGAGTCTGCTTGAGCGCGACGTGGAGAGATTGGGGATGGTGCTGCCCGGTCTCTACGACCTCGCCATCGGCGGGACGGCGGTCGGCACGGGCCTCAACTCGCACCCTGAGTTCGGCGCGCGCGCGGCACGGAAGATCGCGGAGTTGACGGGGCTGCCCTTCAAGTCGCACCCGAACAAGTTCGCGGCGCTCTCGGCGCACGACGAGTTGGTGTTCGCGAGCGGCGCTCTGAAGACTCTGGCCGGGTCGCTGATGAAGATCGCGAACGACATCCGCTGGCTCGCGTCGGGGCCGCGCGCCGGATTCGGCGAGCTGGTGCTGCCGGAGAACGAACCCGGCTCGTCCATCATGCCGGGCAAGGTCAACCCGACGCAGAGTGAGGCGATGACGATGGTCGCCGTGCAGGTGATGGGCAACGACGCCGCGATAGGGTTCGCAGGCTCGCAGGGCAACTTCGAGTTGAACGTCTTCAATCCCGTGATGATTCACAACCTGCTGCACTCGATTCGCCTGCTCAAGGACGCCTCACACGGCTTCGTTGATTACTGCATCGCGGGCATCGAACTCAACCGCGCGCAGATTGACTCGCACCTCAAAAACTCGCTCATGCTGGTGACGGCGCTGAACCCGTACATCGGCTACGATAACGCCGCGCGGCTCGCCAAGAACGCGCACAAGCGTGGTATTTCTCTGCGCGAGTCGGCGATTGAACTCGGACTGCTGACGGGCGAGCAGTTCGACGAATACGTCAAGCCGGAAGAGATGACGCATCCTTGAAGCGTCGCGGGGGTTGAAGCCACGCATCGCCGCGGGCGCGTTTCGCATCTAATTTCTTGCGTGGATAAAAGCGGTTTTGTCGCGCATGAAAGTTGAACGTTTCGGCGGCGAGTGAGGCGCGGTTGCGCCGTGCTCCGGCGGGTGAGTATAGTTTAAAGGTTGAGACGCGAACGGCCCCGACACGGCGCGCGTCACGGAGGTGAAGGAAAGTTGACGACCCTGATTGAAACTCTGGAAAAAGCCCCGGCCATAGAAGATTACTTCGGGCTGTCGGATGCGGAGTTGCACGAACGCATCGAGACGGCGCGGCGCACGCTCGGCAAGCGGCTCGTTATCCTCGGTCATCACTACCAGCGCGACGACGTGATTCGCCATGCCGATTTGACGGGCGACTCATTCAAGCTCTCGGTGATGGCCGCGTCGCGACCCGAAGCGGAGTTCATCGTCTTCTGCGGCGTCCACTTCATGGCGGAGTCCGCCGACATCCTCAAACCCGGCGACCAGAAAGTGATTCTGCCAGACCTCGGCGCGGGCTGTTCGATGGCCGACATGGCGACCGCCGAACAGGTCGAAGATGCGTGGGAACAACTGGAATCAATCGGCGTCCTTAAAGATTTCAAGGTGATGCCGATCACCTATATGAACTCTTCGGCGGCGATCAAGGCTTTCTGCGGAGAGCACGACGGCGTCGTCTGCACTTCGTCGAACGCCGTGCCGCTCTTCGACAAGAGTTTGCAGGAGGCCGACAAGCTCTTCTTCTTCCCCGATCAACATCTCGGCAGGAATACGGGCGTCAAGTTCGGCATCCCCCTCGAACAGATGCGGCTCTGGGATCCGTCGAAAGATTTGGGCGGCAACACCGAAGAAGAGTTGCGCGGAGCGCGGCTCATCCTCTGGAAGGGACACTGCTCCGTCCACGGACGCTTTCGCCCGTCGCACGTGGATCAGGTGCGCGCCGAAGTTCCCGGCATCAAGGTGCTCGTCCACCCCGAATGCACGCGCGAGGTCGTGGAAATGAGCGACCTTAACGGCTCGACCGAGTTCATCATCAAGACGATTGAAGCCGCGCCCGCCGGTTCGAGTTGGGCCGTCGGCACGGAGGTCAATCTCGTCAATCGCCTCGTCGCACAGTTCCCGGACAAGCACATTCGCCTGCTTGCGCCCGACCTCTGCATGTGCGCGACGATGTACCGCATCGCGCCGCAGAATCTCGCGTGGGCGCTCGAATCGCTCGTCGCGGGCCGCGTCGTCAACCAGATCACCGTTCCTGCCGAGACGGCACGCTGGGCGCGCGTCGCCCTCGACCGCATGCTCGCGATTAAATGAGGCAATCGTGAATCGTCAAACGTGAACAGGGTAAGGCACCCTTCTCCATTTACGATTCACTATTCACGATTGATGAGGTTCTCAGGATGGCCGACCCTACTGATCGCGTGAACGAGAACACGCCGGGCACGTATTACGTGGACACGAACTGCATTGACTGCGATGCGTGCCGCGGCGCGGCCCCCGAATACTTCACGCGCATGGACAGCAAACACTACTCCTACGTCTTCAGGCAGCCGCAGACGCGTGAAGAGGTTGATCTCTGCGAGCAGGCTTTAATGGACTGTCCCGTCGAAGCCATCGGCAACGACGGTTGACCCGGAAATTTTCTTCCTTCGGCGAGATGCGTTGCGACGGTCGCATCAAATCCTGATCTTCAACCACCCATCTTCGATCAACACTTCGTAACTCTCGACATCTTCGCCGGGACGGTTGACGCACGCGCCCGTGCGCAGATCGAAGCGCCAGCCGTGCCAGTCGCATTCGACCGTGTGGGCGCGCAGGTTTCCGTCGGCGAGCGGCGCGCCTTTGTGCGGGCAGAAGTTTTCGAGACAGAAGAATTCGCCGCCGACGTTGTAGAGCGCCAGTTCCCTGCCGCCTTCGAGTTCGAGCGTCGCGCCGCGTCCTTCGGGGACTTCTTCGGCGCGGCCCACGGTGATGAGTTTGCCTTCGCGCGAAGAGCGTTTGAGGTTGTCGCGCACGGGATCGGAATCTTGCATCACGCGCAAAATCGTAACAAACTGCCCGCTGATTGGGCAAACAGGAGAGTCGCTGCACAGTTGCCGATAAAGGGCTGCGTGCGATGCGGCGATGCAAGTTTCAACCTCCGGTGCGTTCTCTTGAGTGAGACGCGCCGCGCTGATTTTATCGCTCATCTCTCCCGGCGGCGGCGTGATAAATAATTCGAGACAGAGAGGGAGTGAAAATTTATGAGGAAGATTTTTTTAACGCCGGGAGCGTGCGCGCTGGCCCTGCTTCTGGTTTTCGCGACGATGGTTTCCACGTCGGCGAAAGGCGCGACGGCCCAACGCAGTAGTGGTGGTGGTCGTCTCGCGCACACGATGAA
>JBAVPI010000561.1:0-4826 GCA_049692915.1 Pyrinomonadaceae bacterium | reverse complement strand
GCCGACGAGCGTCCCGTCCAGCCGCGCGATATTCTGCTGTGCAGGAATGCCCCGTATGTGAGCCACGCGACGAATGCTCCCGTCTCTTTCGAGTCCCATCCCCAGTAACGCCCCCACGACTCGTTGGCCCAGATCGCGCCCGTCATCAACAGCAGCGCGAGACCGGCGAAAGCGACGCCGCCCGTCTTGTACATCAAAGAGTCTATCTTCTCCTTGTCGGGGAGCGCCGCTCGCAGTTGGTCTGTGCGGAAGCTGAAGATGATGACGAAGAGAGTGCCCGCGAAAGCCGTGATGAGCGCGGCCACCTCGACCGGGTTGGCGTTCAGGCTCAGGAAAAGTTTCGACTGATTTTCCTGAATCCAGTTGCCCGCCCCGCGTTCCAGACGTTCGTCCGGTATCTGCGCGATCTGTTCGGGCGTCAACCCTTGCTGCTCGGCCATCCAGACGCCGAACTTATGAAACCGGCTCGCGTCAATGCAGGCCGTTCCCGCGGGACGTTCGCCGCCGCACACCCCGACGCTCGTCAGTCCCTTCACCTGCGACACGAGCAGCGCGATGGTCAGCGCCTGCACGACAAGCGATGCCTTTAAGAGATAGTGCCCCCAACGCTTCGCTTTCTCGTCCTGTTTCGACAGATACCTGCCGAAGAGCGCGATTGCGCCGACGAGGAGTATCGAAGCGAAGATGACGAGCGGGCCGATGTAAGGGATGTCTGCGCGCAGCGGCAGCGGCACGCGCGGCGGAAGAAATGTCGAGGCGGCGTATGTTCCGGTGGCGAAGATAGGGAACGTCCCGAAGACGCCGCCGACCGTCGCGAAGACGGCGAGCGCGAAGATGCTCGACCAGATCGCCATCGCTTCAACCTTGATGCCGTCCTTCAACAGATAGACGACGGCGATGGCAAAGCAGACGAGCGCCACGCCGTAGCTCAAAGATGCGATGCCGACGTGAATCGGTCGCCAGTAGGAGTCGAGCACCGGCGGCAAATTGATGAACTCGTTGCCGATGAAGCGGGCCAGAATCAGGATGATCGAAGCGAGCGGCAAAGAGATTGCGCCGAGGAAACGGAAGTTGCGACGATGTGCGATGAGCAGCGTCGTGATGCCCGCCCCGAACGCGAATGCCAGACTCAGATCGTAGAGGTTGGCGAAAGGGATGTAGCGAAAGAACCAAGGCATCTCGCCGCCCTGCCGCGAGATGATTGCCAGTTCGCGGTCGTGCGCGGCGATCCAGCGCACAGTCCAACTCGCCGCGTTGAAGAAGACGCCCGCAGTCGCCGTCCAGAGGCCGATTCGCTGAAACAGTGTGGACGGCGCATAGAGGTTCGTCAGGAAAAAGACCGCCGCCGTCATGTAACTCGCCAGCGCGAGCATCATCAGCGCGCCGTCAGAGATGAAATGCTCGCCGCCCGCACGCCAGCGCAGCAGCGCCAACAGCAACGCACCGCCCACCGCGAGGATGGCCGGCAGATAAGACTTGAGCGACGAGTCTTTGATTGAGAGTTCCGGCCCGCCGAGCACAGCCGGCTGTCTTAATGCTTCACTCATGATTTCTTAACCTCTTTACCTTCGCCGCCGATTGCGCCGACCAGACGCTTGAAGCGGTCGCCGAAGCCGAGTTTGTTGCGATTCGTATTCCCGCCGAGGACGACTCCGAAATTTCCCTGCCCCGTCTCTTCGACGACAGCCCAGACGCGCTGGTGCGAGAAGAAAAAGACGGACGAGAGCGCCAGCGCCAGCATCGTAAATCCGATGTAGACGATGTTTGAGCCGGGGTCTTTTTGAATTGAAAGGATGTGCGCCATCGGCACTTTCTCGAAATCAATCAAGCGCCACGTGTAACCCGCGACCGGCCTTTTCGCGATGGGCGCGCGCTCCGCCATCTCAGGCGTGAAGGCGAAAGCTTTGACGGCTTCGCCTCCCGGCGGTCGTACCATGAGAGTGGCCGCCGGATTCGTATAGACGCTTCGCTCCGTCTCGGCCTGCTCCGCGCCGAGGCTGAACTGCGCGTTGAAATCCGTGAAATCAATCTTCGTCCCGTCGGGCAGTGTGGCCGAACCCCCTCGCGGAATGGTCACGTCCTGCGGCGCTCCGCCCGCTTCGGGCGTGACGCGGAGCGTGATGTTGCGCGCTTTGCCGTCGGCGATGAAACTCGCTTGAAAAAAGCGGTAGCCACGGTAGTCGTAAGGGGCGTTGAGATGAATGAGGGCCTCGTGCACGCTGCCGTCCGAAGGGTCTTTGACCCTCACGCGGGTCAGCCAGTCGAGCGTGTTGTCCTGTGTGATCGGGCCTTCCTTCTTGATGAGTTTCTGTTGAATGTCCGTGCATTCGACGGTGAACGGGAGCGGCGTGATGGACTTCGCGATTTTGTCCACGTCGTTGACCGTCTCGGACATCTCGCTCGCAGACCTGCCCGGAATGAGCGGCATCGAGCCTGTGCGCCCGAACTGCGCCGTCAAAAATCCGCCGGTGAAGATCGTCAGCAACGCGACGTGCACGGCGTAAGCGCCGAGGCGATTCCACGTCCCGCGTTCGCCGAAAACGTATGTCTTGCCCTTCTTCTCCGTCACGCGTGAGTTGAGTCCGACGCTCTTGTAGGCGGCGGCAATTTGCCCGCCCACGGCCTCGCGGCTCATGCCGTGCAGATTGATGGTCGCGTGTTGTTCCTGCCCGCTCAGCCAGTGCGCCGAAGCGTCCAGCTTCTTGCGCGAGATGTACGACCAAGCCGTGGGGAAACGGTCAATCGAGGCGAGGACGATGTTGAGCGACAGGACGAGCAGCAACGCGTTGAAATACCACACGTGGTAAATGTCGAAGAAACCGAGCTTGCCGAAGAGAAGCTTCGTCGCCGGAGTCATCTGCGCGTAATACTTGTCAAAACCTTCGACGTTCTGCTGCATGACGAGCATGCCGATCATCGAGCCGATGACGAGCAGCACGAGCAGCGTGACGCCGAAGCGGACGGAACTGAGCAGGTTGAGCGTCCTCGTGATGATGGACGGGGTTTCCACCTTCGCGGAAGGCTGCTGTGCGCCGATCTTACTTTTGGTTTCTTCGATTGCTGACATTGGTTTTTGGAATGACTGAAGAGTCGTCCGAGCCGGATAACGCGGCGTTAGATGAACAAAAGCCCGAGGTAACGCCGCACTCCTCTTGAAGTAAGCCACATGATAACCGAACCATTCACGACCGGCAACTTATTTACGCTTGCACACACCGACGGTTGCCCGCCCCACTGGCCGCTTCAAATGCCCGCCGCGTGTTGCTATGATTCACACGCATGTCAAGAAACATTATCCTTTGCAGTCTCGGCATTATCCTCGGCTTCGTCATCGGCTTCTTCATTGCCAACGCGGTCACACATCCCGGCGTCAGAGTCGCCGACGTTCAAACGAATCAGACCAAAGCCGCCGGCCCGCTCGACCCGGCACAGAGCGGCGGCCCGCTCCCGCCCGGCCATCCTGAGATAAATAACACGGGCGCGGCTGATGAAGACGACGCGGGGGGCAACGCCGCGGCCAGTTCCGCCGAAGCACAGTCCGCGATGGACAAGGCAGACCGCAACGCGCAGGACTTCAACGCGCAGTTGGACGCGGGCAGAGTTTTCTATGCGCAGAATGATTTCGCAAAAAGCGGACTCTACTTCGACCGCGCGCTCGCACTCAAGCCGAAGGATTTCGATGCCCTCGTCGGGATGGCGAACTCCAGATACGACGGCAATGATTTCGTCGGAGCCGCGGGCTATTACGAGCGCGCCCTTTCAATCAACCCCGACGAGCCGGACGTGCGGACGGACTACGGCAACACGTTCTTCAACCGCACGCCGCCCGACTACGAGCGGGCCATCGTCGAATATCGTAAATCAATCGCGTCCGACCCGAAACACTCCAAGAGTTGGAAGAACATCGCCGCCGCCGCCCTCCACCTGAATGACAAAGCGACGGCGAATGAGGCTCTCAATCACCTCGAAGAGATTAATCCGCAAAGCCCCGATCTGCCTTCGCTCAGACAGGGCGTCGAGTCGCTGCCTTAAAGGTCAAACGGATAGACGAAAGATAAGGGCGAAGGTGAATTGTTCAACTCACTTTCGCCCTTTCATTTTGCAGTCTGTACTTCCTTACAGATTCGGGCTGCGTGGGAATTTGAGAAAAGGCAGGCGTGTGCCCCTGACAAAGAATTGATCCGAGCGAATCGAGGGCGGCGGCGCAAAACCGTTTGCGCCCGCGGCGGCGATATAGTCGTCTTGATCAACGCCGTCTCCGCTGATGCCGATGGCCCCGACGAGTTCTCCATTCTTGTAGAGCGGCACGCTGCCGGGGAAAATTTGCAGCCCGTTCGCGAGATTCGGAATCGAAGAGCAGCGCACATTCGCTCCGCCGATGGAGGCCAGCAGGTTTGTCTTTATCAAGTCGAGTTGAAGCCCCGTGTTGAAGACGCTCCACTCCGAGATTTCCGTGCTGAACGGCCCGGCGGGGTTCGGGTTAAGGCCATCCGGAAAAAACGGACGATGCAGAAATCCGCCCGCACGATCCGAGAAAGCCACCGAACCATCGAGCATCAGCCCGTCGGCGTTGGCGCGGTCAACGTAAACGCCCAGACCGGCGCTCCTGTAGAGCGCAGCCGCGTTGCGGTTGGAGTTGAACGCGGAGGTGCGTGCCTTCTGTGCGGCGACATCGAAGCCGAAGACGGGCGCATCCGTCGTGCGAAAAATTCCAAGCACTACACCGTCGGCGTCCACGACGGCGATGCTGACACGCGCCTGACTGCCGAGCGGCTGTCGAATCGCGGCGCGCGTGACCTCTGCCTGCTGCGCGGCCTGCGCGATGA
>JBAVPI010000560.1:0-1631 GCA_049692915.1 Pyrinomonadaceae bacterium | reverse complement strand
GGCCGCGACGGGCAGACGGCGCAGTTCCCGCGTGCGCCTGTGACGCGTGCGTCTCTGCCGCCAGCGCGAGCCTGCGTCGTGTTCGACGAGCAGACGACTCTCTACGTCCGGCACAATGCGGCGCGCTTTTCTTAGTTCAAAACAGATAATCGAAAGCAGCGCGCAGAACATGTAGAGGCCGAGCACGGCGAGGAAGACCGGGCCGATGCTCAGGCCCGCCGCGAGCAGCACCTCGAAGAACGAGATGAGATAAAGGAACAACCAGTCGCGGTCGGCCTTGACCTGAAACAGTTTGACCGCTGAGAGAAAAAGCGTCAGATGCACGAGGGCGGAAAGCCCCGCGTGCCCGCCTTCGAGTGCGACAAGGTCGGGATTCCAAATCTTCCAGTCGAGATAAAACAGCGGCAGCGAAAGCAGGACGACGAGCAGCCCCTTACGCTCGGACAATTGCCGCCCGCGCCCTTCGAGCGCCCACGAGACGACGAGCGCCAACGTGAACACGAAGGCCAGCCACACGCTCATGCCGCCCGACGCGACGAGCGCCAGAGCGCCGCACGCGATCATCGCGTAAGAGGAGATTCGGAAATAGGTGTCGAACTTCAACTCGGAATCCGCCCGTCCATCAACCTTGAGCCGCGCACGCTCGCCGACGACTCTCAGGCAGTAATTAATCTCCGGCAGTAATTAATTTGACGCGGCGCAACTTAATCTGACTGCCCGTCACTTGCGCTTCAATTTGATCTCAAAAATTTTCGGCCACAGCTTGCCCGTGACAAACAGCCTGTCGCCCGCTTCGTCGTAAGCGATGCCGTTCAGGACGGCCTCTTCGTCGCTCACAGAACCGGCGGGAAGCAGCCCCTTCAAGTCAATCCAGCCGAGAATCTTGCCCGTCTGCGGGTCAATGCGCGCGATGCGGTCGTCGTGCCAGATGTTGGCGTAGATTTCGCCTTTGACGTATTCGAGTTCGTTCAACTCGCGGAGCGGCGTGCCGTTGTCGTAGATGCTGATGGTTCGCCTGACCTCATACGTGTTCGGGTCGAGAAAGCGTAGCTGGTACGTGCCGTCGCTTAAAATCAAAGAGTCGGCGTCGTGCGTCAGCCCCCAGCCCTCGCCGTCGTAGCGAAACTCGCCCTGCTTGGCGAACGTCGCGGGGTCGTAGATAAAGCCCTTATGAGCCTGCCACGTCAGTTGATAAATTTTGCCCCCGAACAGAGTCATCCCCTCGGCGAAGAACTGCGCGGGCACATCCGTCTTCTGAAGCACTTTTCCCGTCTTCAACTCGATTCGCCGCAGACCCGACCTTCCGTACTCCCCGACACTTTCAAGCAACGCGTCGTCTTGAAAAATCAGACCTTGCGTGAAAGCCTTCGCGTCGTGGGGAAAGGTGTTGACGACCTCGAAGCCGTAAACCGGCGCGGGCTGGTTCAGATTGCCGTTCGTGTTCGACGCATTCGCGCCGCCGGACGAAGCGGCATTCGTACCGGTGACCTGAGGCGAACTTGCGGGCTGGCAACCCGCCACGGCGGTTAGTAAGGTGAGAGCCACAGACGCGATGAAAGGCGATTGTCTCATAGGGTTCTCAAGAGTCGATCTCCGTAATATTCGGAGAAGCATGATCGTTGGGATAAGAA
>JBAVPI010000559.1:0-5654 GCA_049692915.1 Pyrinomonadaceae bacterium | reverse complement strand
CCGTCGCCCGCCAGCCCGACGCGGCGGAGCAAGTCCGCGAAGCGCGGGTCTGAGCGGAGGTCGTCGAGTTTCGGCTCGGTGCCCAGCCAGATCAACCATTCGTCGCGCGCCTCGAACGCTTTTTCGAGCCAGTCGAACGCTTCATCACGTTCATTCAGCCCGGCGTAAATGAGCGCGAAATAGTATGGCGAGACGTAGGCGTCGCGCGCCGGATTTTGTAAGCGCGCGACGATCTCAAGCGCCTCGTCGCGCCGACCTGAGACGGCGAGAGCGTGACCGAGAAACCAGAGCGGGATGGTCGAGCCGCCCATCAACTCGACCGCTTTGCCGAGCACGCGGATCGCCTCGTCGTAAAGACCCATCCGCTCGTAAACACAGCCGAGGATCATGTGGCCGTTCCCGAAATCATGATCCATCGCGAGCGCCTTGTTAATCTCTTCAACCGCCTGCTCGTAGCGTCGCGCCTGATAGCAAATCCACCCGGTCATGGACTTTTCCATCAACGAGAGCGGGTTGAGTTCCTGTGCGCGCCGCATCTCGACGACGGCCTCGTCGAGCCGCCCGCGCGCGCACAGCAGGTTCGAGTACCAGTGATGCGCGTTCGGGTCGTTCGGGTTGAGTTCGAGAGCGCGCGCGAAACTGCGTTCGGCGGCATCGCCGTTCCAGTCGAAGCAGAGCCTTGTGAAGGCGAGCGCGGCGTGCGCTTCCGCGAGCGAATCGTCGAGTTCGAGGGCGCGCGTGGCCGCCGCTTTCGCCTGCGGGAAACAGTCGCGCGGCGCGGCCAGACCGTAGATCGCCGCCCAGTTGAAATAGTCCGCGACGCCGACGTAGGCGAGCGCGTATTCGGGGTCGAGGCTGATCGCTTCCCTGAACTTCTCGATGGCCTTCGCGAAGCTCTCGTCGGTGAACTTGTTCCAGTAGAAACGCCCGCGCAGGTAAGCGCGGTAGGCTTCCGGATTGTCGGTCTCGCGACGGTGCAGGCGTTCGCGCTCTTCGCCGCTCAAGCGCGGGATGAGCGCCTGCGCCACCTGCTCGGAGATCGAGTCTTCGAGGGCGAAGATGTCCGTGTAGGATTCGTCGAACTTCTCTGCCCAGAGCGACGCGCCATCGCGCACGCGCACGAGTTGGACGGTGACGCGCATGCGCTCGCCTGCGCGCTGGATGCGCCCGTCGAGCACGTAGCCGACGCCGAGTTCGTAACCGGCGTGCAGCACGTTCTGCTCGCCGTCGAAATACTTGAGGACGGCGCTCGTCGGACGCACCATGATGCGCCCGATGTTGCTGAGTTTCGTGATGATGGCATCGGCCATCGCCATCCCCAGAAACTCGTCCGCCTTTTCTTCGACGCGCAGCACCTTGAAGGGAATGACGGCGAGCGAGCGCGAGGCGGTCGGCGTCTCGTCGGTCGAGAGTTCCGCCCTCGCCGGTTGCGGGTAGAAGGAGGGCGCGGAAACTGGCAAGCCTTCGAGATGACGGCTGATGTCTTCGGAGAGTTGTTCGACCGACTGGTAACGCCGCTGCGGCTCTTTCCTGAGCGCCTTGAGGACGATGTTGTCGAGGCTGCCGCTCAGTTGGCGTCGGAGTTGATCGGGCGCGGTGCTGCGATTGCGCGCGACGGTCTCCGGCGTAATCTCCACGGGTTCGCCGCCGTAGGGCTGGAAGACTTCGATGAGGTTGACGACGACGCTCGGCCTGTCCGGTTCTTCCTCGCAGATGATGCGCGCCAGTTCGTGCGGCGCGCGGTTCGACAGCCGGTAGGGGCGGTGATCCGTGAGCAGTTCGTAGAGCAGCACGCCGAGCGTATAGACATCGCTGACGACGCTCGCGCTCTCGCCGCGCGCCTGTTCGGGCGAGGCGTATTCGGGCGTCATCATGCGCAGGGCGGCGGTCGTCGGGTCGAGCGTGTGCGCGGCGATCTCAGGGTTGAGAATTTTGGCGATGCCGAAGTCGAGAAGCTTCGGCGTGCCGTCGGCGGTAACGAGGATGTTACCGGGCTTCAAGTCGCGGTGAATGATTAAGTTCTGGTGCGCGAAGTGGACAGCCGAGCAGACCTTGCGGAAGAGGCGCAGGCGTTCGTTAACGGAGAGCTTCTGCGTATCGCAGTAGTGATGAAGCGGCAGCCCCTCGACGTACTCCATGACGAAGTAGGGCAATCCGTCGTCGGTCGTGCCTCCGTCCAAAAGGCGCGCGATGTTCGTGTGATCGAGCGAGGCGAGAATCTGCCGCTCGTTGCGGAAGCGCCGGACGATGTAATCGGTGTCCATCCCGCGCTTGATGAGTTTGATGGCGACGCGTTTCTGAAATTCATCGTCGGCACGAACGGCCAGATAGACCGAACCCATCCCGCCGCGCCCGATCTCGCGCACGAGTTTGTAAGAGCCGACGCGCCGCCCCGACATCGAGAGCGCGGGGTCGTCAACGAGCGTCTGTTCGAGCGCACGCTTCATCGCGGGCGCTTCGATAAAGCTTCCCGCCTGCTCGAAGGAATGGATCAGCGTCTCGACCTGTTGGCGGAGCGAGGCGTCGCCGCTGCACGCGTCGGCGAGGAAGGCGGAGCGATCACCCGGCGCGCGTGCGAGCGCCGACTCGAACAACTCCTCGACTTGCTTCCATCTTTCGGGGGTCATATCGGGGGAACGGATAGAAGTAAATGGTTAATGGTAAATCGTGAATAGTAAATCGTGAATAGTAAATCGTGAATGGTGAATCGTGAATAGAAGAAAGCCGGTTTTATCTATTCACGGTTGACGATTAACGATTAACGATTCACTAATTCCTCTCGCCGGTCACTTCCTTGTAGAGCCACGCTTTCGCCATGTTCCATTGACGCGTCACGGTCGCCGTGCCGATGCCGAGGACATGCGCCGTCTCTTCAATCGAGAGTCCGCCGAAGTAGCGCATCTCGACGATGCGGCTTTTCTGTTCGTCAATCGCCGCGAGCGCGTGGAGCGCTTCGTCGAGCGCGAGCAGCCCGGCGGCCTTCTCGTCCGACAGGTCAATAAATTCGTCGAGCGAGATTTTGATTCCGCCGCTGCCCCTTTTAGCCGCTTGATGACCGCGCGCGTGGTCAACGAGGATGCGCCGCATCATCTGCGCGGCGACGCCGAAGAAGTGCGCGCGATTCTGCCACGACACGTCCTGCTCGACGAGCCGCAGGTAAGCCTCGTGGACGAGCGCCGTCGCCTGAAGCGTGTGGTCGGAACGCTCGCGACGCAGGTAGCCGCCCGCGAGCCGCCGCAACTCGTCATAGACGAGCGGGAGCAGCCTGTCGAGCGCCTGCTGGTCGCCGCGGCTGTAAGCCGCCAGAAGTTGTGTGACGTTTTCCTGATGCGACGAGGGGGTCATACCGTGTCTCGCGCCGGATAGTGGCCTGATGCTCTAGTCGGCTTGGTCGAGCATAAAAGTAGTTCGCGGCCAAGTCAAATTTAACGCTCGACGTGGAACGCACGACGGTTAAAAAGAGTGGGCGACAGGTACGCGCCGGTGCTCATTAACGTGCCCGTCGCGGTCTGCCTTTCCACCCGCGGCGAAAATATTTCACGGGCCGGTGATACTTTTTCCGGCCCGCCCAACGCATTAACTTATCAGAGGGGAAAATTCAGGCATGAGAAAAGAACGAATCGCGAAATCACTACACGCCGCGCTGCCCCTCGCCGCCGCGTCGCACACCATTGCGCCACGAAAAACTTTCGCCCGCGTTGATAATTTTCGCGCACGCCTCCCGCATTAACGAGTGAAAGCGGATCGCGTTATCGCAAACACAATCGAGTTTGAAATCGCATTTGAAAAGGAGCTTAGACGATGCAGACATTTTCACAATGGACATCCGGACAACACGGGACGGCGCGGTCGCGTATCACGCGCGGCGTGTGTCGCGCGGCGCTCGCCATCGGCATGCTTTTTCTCGTCGCCGGCGCGACCTTCGCGCAGACGAGTTATGTCGGGGCGTGGCGAGAAGGTCAGGGGGGCAAAGCCCTCTTCCGGTTCGACAACTGGGAGGACTTCGTTGATAAGTGGCAGGAGTTGAGAAAGGTCAACGTGCACCTGCGCGACATCGAGACGGTCGAGATCAACGACGACTTGAATTACGTCGGGACGTGGGTTGAGGGGCAGGGCGATGACGCGCTCTATCTCTACGACAACTGGGACGGCTTCGTCGCCAAGTGGAAGGAACTGCACGCGAAGGGCATGCGCCTCATTGACGTGGAGATGGTGAACACGGGCGAAGGCATGCGCTTCATCGGCGTCTGGGGCGACGGCAAAGACGAGCCGGCCCTGATCTACGTGAAGAGTTGGGCCGAACTCGTCGCCAAGTGGAACGAGTTCAGCACGAAGAATCTACGCCTGATTGACATCTCTGCGGCGCGCGTCGGCAACGAGACTCACTACGTCGGCGTCTGGACGGCGGGCGGCGGCAAGCAGCCGCTCTACCAGACAGACAGTTGGGATGAGTTCGTCGCGAAGTGGAAAGAGTTATCGAATCAGGGCCTGCGCCTCATAGACATCGAAACCCTGCGCGTCAACGGCAAGACCACCTACTACGGCGTCTGGGAGAGCGGCAAGGATGACTACTCGCTCTTCCAGTTCAACAACTGGGACGACTTCGTCGCGAAGTGGAAAGAGTTGAACGGAAAGAATCAGCGACTGATAGACATCGCGGCTGCCGACATGACGCCGCCGCCCCCGAAGGGCAAGCCCGCACAACACGGTAAGCCCGCGCAGGGCAGCGGCACGGGCAAGCCGCTCTATCTCGACTTCACAGCCGACTCGATGAAGAAAGACCCCGTCACCGGCATCAGCTTTCCCGCCGAGATGCCGCCCATCGTCTGGCCCACCTTCAACAACTGCAAGGCCGGCTTCGGCGACGACAAGCTGCGTGCGCAAAAGGCTTGGGCGATGGGGCACTACAACATGTGGCGTGCCTACCAGCTTATCACCTACATCGAGGCACGGAGTTGGACGGAAGACCTCTGGAATCACGGCTACGTCGCGAGCGCGGGGAAAGACAACTGGTCGCCGCGCGCTTGGTTCGGCCCGTTCGCCGACAAGCTCTATCGCTACCAGACGGTACGCGACGCCGTCATCATGGCGTGGAACGACCGCTTCCTCGGCAAGCGCTACACGTTCACCATCCAGTGCCGCAACAACGAGGGCGGCATCCACCCCTGCAATTTGAAGAATCCCGGCACGGATCACACGCCCTCGGCCAACCATATCGTGCTCGGTAAGATTAACCTCTGCGACCGCTTCTTCGACGAGGAGAGGGGCGACACAGACCGCGCGCGCGTCATGGTTCACGAGATATTTCACCACCTCGCGCCCAAAGGTCTCTTCATCATAGACGAGCACACACACTCGGATTTCAGCGGGTGGTGCAAGACTACGACCGACAAGATGTACGGCTCGGACGACGCGCTCCACCTCGCCAACTCTAAAGGCTGTTGGAACTCGTCGAGGATTCACAACGAGATCGCGGCGCGCAACAACGACAACTACGCCCTCTTCATCACGAGCATCGGCAGCGCCGTCTATAGCGGCAAGCTGACGCGCTTCCCGGCGGCGAGTTTCTTCGACACGCACAAGTGATGACGGGCGTCTGAAGGATTCGGACGTGACAGAGTAATCTCAACCGAGGGCCGCGGTCGCCGGAAGAA
>JBAVPI010000558.1:0-1951 GCA_049692915.1 Pyrinomonadaceae bacterium | reverse complement strand
GCTCCGGGCCGCGCCATCGTCGCCGCGATGTCGCAGGAGACGCCCAACACCGCCGGGCAGCGCCCCGACCGCGTGGTCGTTCCCACGGGCGCGAACGCGCGACAAAATGCCTACTTCAAATACTACGGCACTTCATTCTCCGCCCCGGTCGTCAGCGGCACTATCGCCCTGATGCTCGAAGCCAACAAATCTTTGACGCCCACGCTCGTCAAGGCGACGCTGCTCCGCACGGCCAACGCGCTCTCATCCACGCTCTTTGCCAACAAGACGCTGAACGTCTTGCAGCAGGGCGCGGGCGAAGTCAACGCGGCGGCGGCGGTCGTGATGTCGCTCGCGATTGTGCCGAACGCCGACAAGCTTAAGGCCAAGAACCGCATCTTCCTGCCGGGCGTCAGGCTCGGATTATTCAACCTGCCCATCACCATCGGCGGCGAGCGAGTCGCAGGCTCGAATCGCGTCCTCTACGCCGACGGCGTGCTCTTCAAAGATCGCCCCGTCCTCGTCAACGGCATCATGCTCTCCGACGGCATGGTACTCGGCGACGGCATCATATTGAGCGACGGCATGGTGCTCGGCGACGGCATCATGATGAGCGACGGTCAAGTCCTCGGCGACGGCATCATGATGACTGATGGCCTCATCCTCGCCGACGGCATTATCCTGACGGACGGCATCATGATGACGGACGGTCTGATCATGGCCGACGGACTCATCATGGCCGACGGCATTATCCTGACGGACGGCATGGTCATCGGCGACGGCATCATGATGTCTGACGGCATGGTGCTCGGCGACGGCATCATGATGTCTGACGCGGTTCGTCTCGGCTCGGATGGATTGATTCTCGCAGACGGCATGGTGCTGGGCGACGGGATGGTCTTGGGCGACGGTCAAGTCCTCGGCGACGGCATCATGATGTCTGACGGCATGGTGCTGGGTGACGGCTTCATCATGATTGACGGCATCATGATGAGCGACCTGCGTGCTTTGTAAAAGGTGGCTCATCTGAAGGCGTCTCGTCCGGGTTGAAACGACGCAACTCCCGGATGTGGCAAAGAGGCGAGAGGAGTAGCTGGGGCAACTCCTCTCGCCTCTTTATTTTTGCGCGGGCCGATGAAACCGTCGGCGGCTCGATGAGCCGCGCGGGTTAAACCGGGCCGAAGCGCCCTCTGTACTCGCCCGCTGAGATGAAGGCTTTGACCATCTCGGCACGGACGAAATCGCCGCCGAAAGAGTTAAGCTTCGAGAGCCAGAAGTTATAGCCGTCGAAGTTCGCGTCCGGCGCGTCGTCCGGGTTCCTCCTCATATAGCCGAAATATTCCATCAACACGAAGGCCGGATTGAACTCGCGCTGCGTCAGGTCTGCGTCTTCCGAAATCGCGCGCAACACCCCCGCGCGCGACAGCGTGCCTCCCCTCAGGTTGTTCACCAGCGCGTCGCGCTCCGCTTGCGAGAGGACGCCGCCGGCATTGGCGTTCAGCGTGTCAACAAATGCTTCGGGCGAAAGCGTCGTCGGGTAGCGCGTGATGAAGTCCGCGCGCCTGACGAATTCGTTGAGGAACGCCACCTTGTTTGCTTCGAGTTGCCCCTCCCAACCGGTCGCGCCGACGACGACGCCCCTGCCTATCTGCTGCGTCTCAGGCAGAAATTCCTGAAACGTGACGGGCACGGGCTTGCCCGGCAAGTTGCCGAACGCGGTCTTGTGAATGCGGTAAACGAGATAGCCTGTCTGCTGAAATTCAATCGAGAGGAAGAAGGCCGCAGAGACGTTGACGCGCCGGATGTCGCGGCAAGCCGTGTCGGAGCCGCACTCTGTAATCTGATTCGTCCAGAAACCTAAACCGGCGGCGTACGGCTCGCGATTGAGAAAGTCTCGGTAGTGCTGCGCGACGAAGAACTGCGCGTCGTCAATCGGATTCCCGCTCGCGGCGGTCGTCCCGTTCGGCAGATC
>JBAVPI010000557.1:0-2810 GCA_049692915.1 Pyrinomonadaceae bacterium | reverse complement strand
GCGCAGCCGCGCGACGCCCCTCGCGCCCTGCAACGGCCCTGCGCCCTTCAGTATCATTCAGTTCGGCGTTCCACAGGTTGACGTTCCCGAAAGTCAGGGACTTGCCTTGATTCCGGTGACGCGTCTGGGCGACACGTCAACGCCCGCCACAATCAAGTATCTCGTCTCCGGCATCTCCGCTTCGGAGCGCAGCGATTTCACGACCGCCCTCGGCACGCTCCACTTCAACGCCGGAGAGACCCTCAAGAACATCGAGGTGCTCATCACCGACGACGCCACGCAGGAGGCGAACGAGACGGCCAGCATCGCGCTCTTCAACGTTGCGGGCGCGGGCGCAGGAATCGGCCCGCGCAATCAAGCGGTGCTCGTCATTCACGACAACGACTTCGGCACTCCGACCTCGAACCCGTCCGACAACGCTTCGTTCTTCGCGCGACAGCACTACGCGGATTTCCTCAACCGCGAGCCGGACGCTTCCGGTCTGGCCTTCTGGACGAATCAGATTACGGAGTGCGACCAGCCGGGCGCGACGTGCAGCGCGGAAGTCCGTCGCATCAACGTCTCGGCCTCGTTCTTCCTCTCGATTGAATTTCAACAGACTGGCTTTCTCGTCTATCGCCTCTACAAGGCGGCGCTGCCCGCGACGGCGACGCGCCCGCGCGCCCTCCCGCGCTATCCCGAATTCATGTCCGACACGCAGGCCATCGGGCGCGGCGTCATCGTCGGCGAGGCCGGGTGGGAGCAGAAGCTTGATGCGAACACCGTCGCGCTCGTCGAGGAGTTCGTCACGCGCCCAGAGTTCACGGCTAACTATCCGGCCACACTGTCGCCCGCCGAATACGTCGTGCGACTCGACGCGCAGGCCGGCGGCGTGCTCACGCCCACGCAACGCGACGCGTTTGTGGTGGGACTGCTGACGGGACAGGAGACGCGCGCCACCGTGCTCCGCAAAATCGCAGAGAACCGCGTCTTTTCCGGGCGCGAGTCCAACCGCGCCTTCGTCCTCATGCAATACTTCGGCTACCTCCGGCGCAACCCCGACGACGCGCCCGAACAGGGGCTGAACTTCAACGGCTACGACTTCTGGCTCTCGAAGCTCGACGCTTTCGGCGGCGACTTTCAACGGGCGGAGATGGTCAAGGCATTCATCACCTCGCCCGAATACCGTGGGCGGTTCATGCAGTAGTCGCCACACCCATTCGGCAGACGAAACCAAACGGAGAGAGGCCGCGGAATAATTTCGCGGCCTCTCTTCTTTTTTACATCAACTTGAATTTTCGTTCACACGTCGGCAACAAGCCGCCGGTATCAATGACTTTCGGCTTTCGTCGAAGTACCTTGACGGGGTCGCTTGAATCGGTTAAAAGTTCCGTCCCCGAACCAATCATCTCGCGCGTTTGGACACATTGGACACATTAGATAAAAGAGTCTTAAAAGTTAAGCGCGTCGGCCACCGTAGTTCATCAACGAAAGGACTTAGTCCGTGCCTTCATCTTCGTTCAGCAGACGGCATACTTTTGCCGTGCGTCGTCAACTCGCGTCGGTCTTGATCGTCTTCTCTCTGATGGGCGTCGCCTTCCCGCAACGCGCAACCCTCGTGCGGCCTCCCGTTAAAATAGTCCCCGTTAAAGAAGCGCCGCCCCCGCTCGCGCCTTCAACCTCCGTCGTCATCAGTCAGGTTTACGGCGGCGCGGGCTGCGGCACAGCCGGTTGCTCGACCTATAAGAATGACTATATCGAGTTGTTCAACCTCGGCGCTGCGCCCGTCTCCATCAACGGCTGGTCGGTGCAGTACGCCGCCGCGACGGGCACGGCTTGGCAGGTCACGGCCCTCCCCAACGTCACGCTTCAGCCCGGCCAGTATCACCTCGTCGCCGAGAGCTTTGGCGCGAACGGCGTCAACAATCTCCCGACCCCCGACACGACCGGCACCATCGCGATGAGCGCGACGGCGGCCAAGGTCGCGCTCGTCAACACGACGACGGCGCTGAGCGGCGCATGTCCGGCGAGCGCCACCATCGTTGACTTAATCGGCTACGGCGCGACCGCCAGCTGCTTTGAGACTGCGGTCGCACCCGCGCCCTCGACGACGACCGCCGACATCAGAGCCGGAGCGGGCTGCACCGAAACGGACAACAACTCGACGGACTTTACGGCCATCGCGCCGAACCCGCGCAACTCTTCAACAGCGCTCTCGCCATGCGGCGGCGGTTCCACCTCGACGCTCAACATCGGCGACGTGACGCAGGCCGAGGGCGACGCAGGCACATCTACTTTCACGTTCACCGTCAGCCTCACCTCGCCCGCAGGTGCGGGGGGCGTCAGCTTCACGGTTAACACCGCCAACGGGACGACCAACCCCGCGACCGCGGGCAGCGACTACGTCGCCATCGTCAACGGCTCCGGCAGCATCGCGTCGGGCGCGACCTCGACGACCGTCAACGTCACCGTCAACGGCGACACGACGCAGGAGCAGAACGAGACCTTCTTCGTCAACCTGACGAACGTCACCGGCGCGACTGCGGGTGACACGCAGGGTCTCGGCACCATCACGAACGACGACGTGACGCTGACGGGCATCTGCCAGATTCAGGGATCGGCTGCGACCTCTCCCGTCGCGGGCACAAGTGCCTCCACGCGCGGCATCGTCACTGGCATCAAGCTCGGCACTTCGGGCGGCTTCTACATCGAGGACGATGCCTGCGACGCAGACCCCAACACCTCCAACGGCGTCTTCGTCTTCACCGGCGCGACCGTCCCGGCGGGCGCAGTCGTCGGCAACAACGTGCAGGCCACCGGCACCGTGCAGG
>JBAVPI010000556.1:0-2936 GCA_049692915.1 Pyrinomonadaceae bacterium | reverse complement strand
CGGCTGGAATCGCGGGCGCGGGCGCGGGTGGTTTGACCGGCGGATTGATCGGGGCGCTCGTCGGCTCCGGCATCCCGGAAGATCGCGCGAAAGAGTACGAGTCGGGCATCAAGGAAGGCGGCATCGTGATGGGTGTCAACCCGCGCACGGATGAGGACGCCGAGTACTTCGAGAACGAGTGGAAGACCAATCGCGGCGAATCCATCTATCGTTAAAACGACGGTTTCCGAACCGCCACGATTTGTTAACAGGAGGGGGTTAGATGCGTAGAACTTTAGTACTTTCGGCGGCGCTCGCGGCGTGCGGTCTGCTGGCCGGTTGCGGCAGCAGTGACAACACAGCCAACGGGAACATGAATGCGAACATGAACCGCTCGAACACCAACATGGTCGTCGGCAACTCGAACGGAATGGATACGCGCAACGGTGTGATCGAGACGAACGCCAATATTTCGGCGAACGCCAACGCGCGTTCCGTGCCGTCGAACACCGCGGTCGTGACCAACAACAACGGTAACGACAACACGCGCGGTATCTCGAATGCCAACCTTCATGGCAACATGAACGGTAAGGGCGGAAACATGAACAGCAACATGAAGCACTAAGGGGAACGCCGCCCGCAGTAAAAGAGAAGCCGCCGCGCATCAAGATAAGCGCGGCGGCTTTTTTTATTCACACGGCTAAAAAAAAGTGATGCCCTCGGTAGGATTCGAACCTACAACCAACGGATTATGCCTACCCGCTACGGCTTTCGCCGCGCCTCTCCAAATAAACCAGAGAAGCTTTGGGGTCTGGACTTTCTCTTCGCTTTACGCGTCTGCCATTAAGTCTCTACACCTTCCCGGCCACAAGAGGCGACGGGCTTGGCTCGGGATTACCGTCCCGCTTTCGCGGCTTAGGCTTCCCCGAATTTGACAGATTCTACAAACGCACCTGAAACGACTCTCGAAAGACGTGAGACGAGTGTGATACGCTTGCAACCCAACTTTTGGAGGTCATATGGAAAGCGCTTGTCTCATTTGCAAAGCCATACTCACTGGCAAGCAAACTAAATTCTGCTCGCCCCGATGTAAGAATGTATTCACAAATAACAAGCACCAGAATTATGCATCTCAGCAACTACGTGGGCGACAGAGAAGACAACTGCTGATTCAAGGGAAAAGGGGTCGTTGCGAATTGTGTGCTTACAGTCGCAATCAAGCGGCCTTGGCTTTTCATCATCTCGACCCTCAAACAAAATCTTTCCCTCTTGACCTCAGAAACTGCTCAAACACCCATTGGAAGGCACTTGAGACAGAGGCACAGAAGTGTCAACTTCTTTGTCTGAATTGCCATGCGGAAATTCATAATCCTGATTTTTCAACTTAGACCTTTCAAAGAACTGAGTCCGCTGCTCTAACCGTTGAGCTACAAGGGCATGAGTTCGGTCGAAGCGGGAGGCTGATTATAGAGTCCACCTCACGCCGCCGCAAGCGGGCCGCAGGGAACGCATCGGACGACCGCGCCCTCGAACTTTAATTTGATTCCGCGGCGACGTTCGCACCAAAGTCCGGCGACCTCTTGACCGCTTTGAGTTGGCGCAGGTGTCTCTCTTCGTGCGCGCCGATGAAGGCGAGCCACTGGTAGAGATTGAGCGGCCCAAAGGCAGGATGCGGGTAATGCAAGGCGGTGCCGTCTATCTTTTCGAGGCGCGGTTGCAGTTCGCGGATCGCCGCGCGCGTTTGCCGCAACCCTTCGAGCGAGTCGGAGATTGACGCGCTTCCCGTGGGACGCATGGTCTCCGGTGCTTGATATTTTTCCCCTCTCGCGCGCTCGGCGAACTCTTCAAGCGAGACGGG
Organism: Pyrinomonadaceae bacterium; assembly: GCA_049692915.1. Taxonomy (GTDB): domain Bacteria; phylum Acidobacteriota; class Blastocatellia; order Pyrinomonadales; family Pyrinomonadaceae; genus JAIVJG01. The sequence goes on along the minus strand of JBAVPI010000556.1, from coordinate 1,099 downwards.
CGCGAACTCCTGCGCGTCGCCGCGAAGCAGCCCTCCGTCCTCCGCCTTCTTCGTCATGCCGATGAAGAGTTGCATCATCTGCCGCTCGATCAGCGAGAGGTGTTCGACGATCTCCGCGACCGACCATGCTTCAGGCGTCGGACGAAAACGTCCCTGCTCGTCGCTCAAGCCTTCGACGCTCTGGTAGACGCGCTCGCGCGTGCCGTCAATCGAGTCGTAAATTTCAGCGATGCTGTGATAGGCCATCGGGGGTTCTGCTCCTTTTCATGTCTGAACGTCGGCGCGAAGTTAAAAATTTTCCGTCGAGGCCGGACGGCGCACCGCTCGACCTTGAAGAGTTTACTGTTTGACCAGCGCCGCCTGCGGAGAAAGCTTCAGGACGTGCCAGCGCGGGTAGGACGTGACCGCATCGTTTTTGTAAAAACGCACGAAAGCGGTCTGCGCGAAAAGCGTCTCCGGCTCGACCCATTCGAGACGCACGAAGGGATTGAAAGAGTTGACGACACGCTCGCCCGCCGTCGCGGAGTTGACGGACGTGACGGCGGCTGTGTTGGCCGCTCGATTCGCAGGCGGTGCGGCGTTGCCGTTCTTGTTCGAGAACTTTTGCTCGTACTCGATTGAAGAAGCGTAGAGCGTGTCGCGCAGGGGAAGGCTTGCTCCCGTTGGGGCGCTTCCCGTCGCGTCGTAGATGGAAACGTCGTAGTCGAAGGCCGTGGCGACCTTCGAGCCGTCGGGCGACCAGACGGGCGCGACATCCGTCAGACGGTCGTCGAGCAACCGCTCGTGCCCGTCGAGCGTGATGATGCGCGGGCGTCCGGCCGCCGACCTGCCCTCGGCCTTGCGCGCGTCCCACTCATCCTCCTTGCAGGCGAGCGCGGCGAGTTGGCTGCCGTCGGGCGACCACGCGAGTTGAAAATAGATCAGCCCCTCGCGTGTCGTGAGTGGCCTGAGTTGGAATCCGTCCCGGTCGCCGACGTAAATCTGTTCGGTCTTGAAGGCAGGCACGCTCTGGATGAGCGGCGCGACAGTCGGCGTGGAAGTCGGCGCTGTCGCATCAACCGGTGGCGGCTCGATGTCGGGGAGCGGCGCGGCGTCGGCG
>JBAVPI010000555.1:0-1864 GCA_049692915.1 Pyrinomonadaceae bacterium | reverse complement strand
TGACGTTGTTCATGACGCTGCTGGCCGGGTTCGAGGTGCTGCTCTACCGCTACAGCGGAGAGGAGGAGGCGGTGGTTGGCACAGGCATCGCGAACCGCAACCGTGTAGAGACGGAAGGGTTGATCGGATTTTTCGTGAACATGCTGGTGCTGCGGACGGACATGAGCGGAGAGCCGACGTTCCGAGAGTTATTGGGGAGGGTAAAGGAGGTATGCGTAGGAGCGTATGCGCATCAGGACGTACCGTTCGAGAAGCTGGTGGAGGAGTTGCAGCCGGAGCGCAGCCTCAGTCATCCCCTGTTTCAAGTGATGTTGCTGCTTCAAAACGCCCCGACCTCGGAATTTCAACTCGAAGGACTGAAGCTGGATTGGACTCCCGTTCAGACCTCGACCGCGAAGTTCGATTTGACCCTCGACTTCAAAGAGGAGGGGGGAGTTCTCGGCGGCAGGATTGAGTATGACGTGGAACTGTTTGACGCATCGGTCATCAGACGCATGGCGGATCATCTGGAGTATCTGCTGGTGCAGGTGACGAAGAATCCCGAACGGAAAATTTCCGACCTGATGCTGCTCAAGGAGGAAGAAGCCCATCAGATTTTAAGAGAGTGGAACGAGACCGAGGCCGCACGCCTTGATGAGTGTATCCACGAGCGGTTTGAAGCGCAGGCGGAGCAGACGCCCAACAACGTCGCGTTGATTTCCAATGATGAAGCTTTGACCTACCGTGAGTTGAACAGCCGCGCGAACCGCTTGGCACATTACCTGCGGCGACGCGGCGTCGGCCCGGAGGTGCTGGTCGGCATCTGCCTGAAGCGTTCGGTGAACGCCGTCGTGAGTCAGTTGGCCGTCTTCAAAGCCGGGGGAGCTTACGTCCCGCTCGACCCGAATTACCCGACCGAGAGGCTGGCCTTCGTGCGGCAGGACGCGCAGGTCTCCCTGCTGTTGACGGAGGAGCGGCTTTCGACTTCGCTCGCCCGCGACGAAGCGAACGTCCTCTTTTTGGATCGGGAAGGGCAGGCGATTGCGGCGGAGAGCGACCTGAATCCTTCGAGCGGGGTCGGCGCGGACAATCTCGCTTACGTCATCTACACTTCCGGCTCGACGGGAAGGCCGAAGGGCGTGATGGCCCTTCATCGCGGAGCCATGAACCGCTTCCGCTGGATGTGGAAGACCTACCCGTTCGCCGCGGGCGAGGTCTGCTGCCAGAAAACTTCTTTGGGCTTCGTGGACTCGGTGTGGGAAATCTTCGGGCCGTTGCTGGCGGGCGTCCCCGGCGTCATTGTGCCGGACGAGGTCGTCAAAAATCCTCACGAGTTAAGCCCCTTCCTAGCGGCGCACGGGGTCACGCGGATCGTGCTTGTCCCGTCGCTGCTGCGCGCGATGTTGGATGATTCCGCCGACCTCAAAGACCGGCTTCACGCGTTGAGATTCTGGGTGAGCAGCGGCGAAGCCCTGCCGCTCGACCTCTGCGAGGCGTTCAGGGAGGCCGTGCCCGGCAGGTTGCTGCTCAACCTCTACGGCTCGTCGGAGGCGTCCGCCGATTCGACCTGCTTCAAGGTGAGGGCGTGCGAGCGAGCAGGGAACGCCTTCATCGGTCGCCCCATCGCCAACACGCAAATCTACCTGCTCGACGAACGCCTGCGGCCCGTGCCCGTCGGCGTGCCTGCGGAGTTATACATCGGGGGCGATGGCCTCGCGAGGGGCTACCTTGCACAGCCCGCGCTGACCGCCGGGCGATTCATCCCGAACCCGTTTAGCGAAGACCCCGGACGGCGTCTGTATCAGACCGGAGACATCGCGCGTTGGAGCGAAGACGGCGTCATCGAGTACGTAGGGCGGGCAGACCATCAAGTCAAGATCAGGGG
>JBAVPI010000554.1:0-6342 GCA_049692915.1 Pyrinomonadaceae bacterium | reverse complement strand
GGCCAAGGATGCGGCGAAGGCGACGACCGGCGAGTTTGCCGTCAGAGAGAGCAAGCGTGCGCGCGCGCAGCAGGAGACGATGCGCGACGACGAGAACGAGACGGCGCGTATGGCAGCGCGCAAGGTGGGTGATAAAACGTTCTACCTGCGCGAAGGCGTGTGGCTCGACTCTGAGTTTAAGCCCGCCGCGAAACTCGCGGAGACGACGCTCGACTTCGGCAGCGAAGATTATTTCGCCCTTCTCAAACGCGAGCCGCAACTGGCACGCTACTTCGCACTCGGCGAGCGCGTCGTGGTCGTCTTCAAAGACCGCGTCTATCGCGTCGGCGTGAAGTGAAAAGGGTTGAAGGAAATACCTGAGCGGAAAGGGCGGTCGCGCACGTTGCGTTGACCGCCCTTGCGTTCTTTGCGCGCGCCGCCGCTTCTTGTTACGCGACCTCCAATTCGTGTACAAACAAGCCGTAGAACAAGCGGGAGAGAAACAAACGTTGCACTCATGGAGACACGGAAGAGATGATTGAGAAGCGTGCGCGCACGAGGGGGAAGTCTCGGCGCGGGATGATGTTGAGCTTAATGCTGTTGGCGGTGTTGTGCGTCTTAGCCTCTGACGTGCGCGCGCAGCAGGGTTGGGTCGCGCAGCGGCGCGGCCAGCCGGGGAAGGATTTGAACGCCGTCTATTTCGTGGACGCCAAACGCGGCTGGATCGCGGGCGACGGCGGCCTCGTCCTGCACACGGAAGACGGCGGGAGCAACTGGACGCAGCAGCCGACGGGAACCGCCGCGAGCCTTAACGACATCTACTTTCGCGACAAAGAAGACGGCTACCTGCTCGCCGGTGACGGCATCTTCGTGACAGGGGACGGCGGGGGGACGTGGCGCGCGTCAACACGCTTCCCGTCCACGTCGTTCGGCGGCGCGGAGCCGGAACTCTACAGCGTGCGCTTCACGAGCAAAAAAAAGGGCTGGGTGGTCGGCTCCGTCAGCAGGCGCGAGACGGTCGTGGACAGTCTCGTGCTGCGGACGGCGGACGGCGGCGCAACGTGGCAGCGCCAGAGCATGCCCACGCGCGCGGAGTTGATTCATCTCGACTTTGACGGAGACAAACGCGGTTGGATCGTCGGCGACGGCGGCGTCATTCTACACACGGACGACGGCGGCGAGACGTGGCGCTTGCAAAAGTCGAATACGAGCGCGGCGCTCTATCACGTTGACTTTCAGGGCAACGACCGGGGCTGGGCCGTGGGCGAGCGCGGCACTATCTTGCGCACGATTGACGGCGGAGCGACGTGGAGAATGGCCGCGACGCCCTTGCGCACAACGTTGCTGAGCATCAAGTTCACGAGCGACGCGGAGGGCTGGGCCGTCGGGCGCAACGGTGTCATTCTGCGCTCGGAGGACGGCGGGCAGACGTGGGTGCAGCAGGAGAGCCGGACGAAACAGAATCTATACGCCCTGTTTCTCGATAAAAGGACGGGCTGGGCCGTCGGCGGCGATGGAATGGTCTTGAGGTACGACAGGTAAAAAAGCGTTGAGTAATTGATTGAAGAAAACACGGCTTTAACTTCTCGCCCATCGCTTCTTATTTCTCCGCTATCTTGAGAAGCAACTTGGCGGCGCGTCTCCGCATCCGAACGAATTAGCATAGCTATTAGCTGTAGGGTCGCCGGTGGGAAAGCGGCCCAAGGGGTAAAGAGATGATTCTCCTGTGGTTTTCCGTCCGGCGTGCGCGACACGTCGGACGGCTTTTTTTTTGTTTCAGGAGACGTGCGCGGCGCGGCAGAGCATCGAGAGGAGTTGTTGCGCCTGCCGATAGCCCTGCCGTTCGAGGCGCAGAAGTCTGATCGCTTCCGCTGGAGCACGACGATTGGGAGAGTTAATTGACATTCTCTGCCATGCGGCGGCCAGCACCTCCCTGACGTAATCGAGGTCTGATGTCGCGTCTATCGTGAAAACGATTTTTTGCGACGGCTTGACGTTGAGCAGTTGCGTCAACTCGAAAACGACGCCCCTGTTACAGCGCGTGAATCCCCGCAAGTCCATGAGCACGGCATCGGTGTCGCCCACCAGACGAAGGAGCGCGCCGCGCCAAGTGTCTTCGAGGCAGAAGAACTCGTTGATGCGGAAACGCCCGTCCGGGTCTGGGTGCGTGTCTATCTCGCGCACGTTCCGTTCGAGGTCGCCGGAGTTTTTGATGAAACGTCGCGCGCTTTGGCCGACGAGGAAGTCGAGAAATTCGTGCGGCTCAAGGTTCGCCACCGCCAGATCGTCGCCCGCGATGAGTTGGATGCTCCCGATATAACGCCAGCGCAGTCCGACCGTTTCGAGAAAATGTTCGCTGCGCGCCGACGAGCCGAACACGCGTAGCAGTAACAATTTGACGTTGCCCCGCGCCTCAGCCGCACGCTTGAACGGGCGTAGCCCGAACCAGAGCACGAGCGAGAAGCCGACGTATGCCAGCAGTCCGGCGACTGCGCCGAGTCCCGCTTTTTTAATCAGAAATAAGCACTGCCATTCGGTGAAGAGCAGCCAGTAAAGATGCAGGATGCCCGACTGATCGCTGGCCCACTTTCTTTCATATCGCCAACGGATCGAGACGAGAGATGCGAGGGCGGCGACGGTGAAGAGCGCGACGAGGCACACGGTTAGAACAATTATCAGCGCGGCATTGTCGAGGCCAAGCCGTTCGCTGATGAGATTGAAAGCGATGAACGGCGAGAACCAGAGGCCGCAGAAAAATACGGACATGAAGACCAGCACGAGCGGCCCGACAGACCTCAGCCACCAGTTGGCGATGAGGAACATGGCAAGCGTCGGGATGAGCATTTGCTCAAGCCAGAGCAGCCCGATGACGACACGATATTCTCCGCTGATGAGCAGCAGTGTGATGACGAACAAGACGGGCGCGATAAACTGGAGTCGCCGGTCGGCCACCGCCACGATGACGATTGTCGGCACTACCGGCCACGCCAGTATGAAGACGGTGAGGATGGTGCGGAAGGGAGAAAACTCGATGCCTTCGATCCTGAATAAAATCGTCGTCGCGAGCGCGGCGTGGACGAAGCCTGCGAGGGTATAGACCAACGCGGCGCGGCGCGGCGTCAGCACGGCGCGACGGCACAGCGTCGCATCCTCGCCGGAGAGCGGAGGCAGCGCGTCGCCCTCTACGATTTCGATGCGAAGCGGAGTCGGAACGTCGGGCGCAGGCGCGGCATCCGGCTCGACCACTTCACACCCCGACGGCGCGAGCGGAGTTTGCGCGTAACCGCGCATGGATTTTTTGATGCTGCTGGCGTAGAGATGCCGCAGGAGCAGGGAGACAGGCACGGTGAGCAAGACCGATGCGATGAGGATGATGAAGAAAGCCCCGCTCCATCCGAATTGGGTGTCTCCGTTCATGTGCTTGCCTCACAGTCTTAAAGGACGGTCAGCGTTCGTGCCAGTTCCGCGATTGCGGCGAGATGATGGTCGTCGTGCTCCGCGACGAAGAGGGCCAGATCAATGACACGCATCGGCTGTTGCAGGCGCGGGTGAATGGCGGAGCGCGCCGCCCCCGCTTCGTCAAGCGTTTCGAGCCGTCGCACAAAACTCATGCGCGCCTCGCGGAAGCGTTCGAGCAGTTCGGAGATGCGCGCCGCGTTGTGCTCCGCTTCGTGAGTTTTCCGGTTCGACATGTCCGCCGCGCGCAGGACTTCTGCGCCCGCGTCGTAGTCTTCCAGCCTGCCTTCGTGCAACTCGTCAAGGTCTAAAAGGTGTCCGACCTGTTCCTGTATAGACCACGCGTCTCCGATGCGAATTGTGAGAATTTCAGACGGCGCGGCGCGGACGATCTCTTCAAGTCTGGCGGGCGTTCCGCGCAGCCGCTCGACGACGCACGGAAAAACGCCGACCGGAAGATTAAAGTCGAACTTTCTCTCAACCCAGCGAATGCTTTTCATCATGACAACTTCGGAGTGAAGAGGCTGCCCTGTATTTTGTGCGAGTAGCTTAAGCAGCCTGACCGGCGGAACGCGTGCGGAGCACATCGCGGAGCAGAATGTTGAAGCGCTCAGCATGTTCTTCCTGCGGCATCATCCGGCAACGGTCGAAGATTTCAAGGCGCGCACGCGGATTGATGCGCAAGAGCAGAGCCGCCTGCTCTATCGGATTCGCTTCGTCCTGCCGCCCCCAGACGAGCGTTATGGCTTGCGCGAGATGCGCGAAGGGTTCGCGAATGTCGGTGTTGAGATAGCCGGAGAGAAAGGCCGTGATGGCGTACTGCGCGCCGGGCAGATGGCTGACCGAGTAATAGTGCGCGAGCAGTCGCGGCGTAGCGAAACGCCGGTCATAGAAAAGTTGATCGCGGGCGTAGTCGCCGATGCTGCGCTCGCTCGCCACCGCGTTATAAAAGGATGTGCCGAGCACGGGCGAGTGGAGCAGCCCGTAGAAGGCCGCGCCCGTCATGCCCGGTCGCGAGTTGAGATTGTCCGCGCCGGTCGGCGAGACGAGCACGAGCGAATGGATTAGTTCGGGGTTCTCGGCGGCGACGTGGATGACGTATGCCGCGCCGAGCGAACTGGCGACGACGATGGCGGGCCGCTTGACGACCTCGCGCAGAAAATCCGCGAGGAGTTCGACGTAGAGGTCTGCCGAGTAGGGCGCGCCTGCGGGTTTGTCGGAATAGCCGAAGCCAAGCAGGTCAACGGCATAGACGCGCGCCTCGTGCGAGAGCGGCTCGAAGTTGCGTCGCCACATAAAGGAGCGCGCGCCCGCCCCGATGCCGTGCACGAAGACGAGCGGCGGGGCGTCGGCCCGACCGGCGAAACGGTAAAAGACGTTGCCGTGTTTCCACTCGAACACTCCGGCCTCGCCGCCGAGCGCGCCGGTCTCCGGCTCAGGCATGTCACGCGCAATCGCCCGGTTGACTGCCGCCAGCGCCGCCACCCCGCCCGCACCCGCCGCCAAACCTTTAAGGAAATTTTGCAGCCTGCCCATATGAAAACAATGACGTGTGAGGGATGACGAGCAGGAGGCTCTCCGAACTCGTCACCCCGCACACGTCACTTTCAAATAATCGCGAAGTCGAACTGTTCCTGATGGACGTGTTCGTCGCTGGTCACGTCAACGGCTCCGAGATAGTCCTCGATCTCGGCGAGCACGTCGCGCTCGGTCGTGCGCAGTGCGCGCGCGACCTCTGGGTTGACGCGCAGGGTCGTTTGCTTGATCACTTCGCCCTCGCTTGAGCGCGACAGTCGTCTGGCCTCTTCGAGCACTTCGTAGCAGATGGTCTGCGGCGATTTGACCAGCCCCGCGCCCGTGCAGTAGGGACAAGGCGAGCAGAGCGTGCGCTCAAGCGATTGCTTGACGCGCTTTCTCGTCATCGTCACGAGGCCGAAGTCGTTGATGGAAAGTACCTTCGTCGGCGACTTGTCGTCTCTGAGCGCATCCTGCAACGCCGTCATCACCTTCTGGCGATTGCGACGCTCGTCCATGTCAATCAGGTCGAGGACGATGATGCCGCCGAGGTCGCGCAGGCGTATCTGGCGCGCGATCTCGTCCACCGCTTCCATGTTGGTGCGCGTGATGGTGTCTTCCAGACGATTGCCTCCGCGCCCGACGAACTTGCCCGTGTTCACGTCAATGGCGACGAGCGCCTCCGTCTGATTGATGACGAGGTAGCCGCCGGATTTCAACCAGACGCGCGGCTTGATGGCCTTATCAATCTCCGGCTGCACGCCGTAGGCTTCGAGAATCGGCTCGGCGCGCGTGTGGAGCTTGACGCGGTTGACGAGCCGCGGCTGGATGCGATTGATGAACTCGACGATGGCGAGATATTCCTCTTCGCTGTCCACGCGGATGGCCGCGAAGTCGTCGGAGAGTTGGTCGCGCAGGATACGCTGCACGAGATCGAGGTCTTTATGAACGAGCGTCGCGGGCTTCGATTTCTCTGCGCCGCGGCGGATGTCGCGCCACGTGCGGACGAGATAGCGCGCGTCGTCGCGCAAGTCCTGCTCGGAGATGCCGACGCCTGCGGTGCGAACGATGAAACCGCCCGACGGCACGTCCTCTTCCTTGACGATGGCCGCGATGAGCTTGCGCAGGCGCACGCGCTCCGAGTCCGACTCGATTTTGCGCGAGACGCCGACGTGCTCGACCGTGGGCATATAGACGAGGAAGCGACCGGGCAACGCGATGTGCGAAGTGATGCGCGCGCCCTTCGCCGAGATCGGCTCTTTCGCGATCTGGACGATAATCTCCTGACCCTCACGAAGGAGGTCGGAGATCAGGGGTTGGTGACGACCGCCGCCGCCGCGTCCGCCGCCGCCGCGCGAATCGCGCGTATTGCGTCCGTCTCCGCCGCTACTA
>JBAVPI010000553.1:0-8365 GCA_049692915.1 Pyrinomonadaceae bacterium | reverse complement strand
GCGACCACAGAGAGAACGCGCAAGTCTGCCGCCAACTCGGAAAGCTCGTCGCCCTCCGCGAGCAGGACACGCTCTTACACAAACAGAAGAACAGCACGAGCGTCATTACCTGGGAAGGGGCGAAAGGAATAGACGACGCCGTTTTGCAGAACACACGTCTTCGCATTCTCGATATCGAGGAGTGGCACGGGACGCTCGCTGGCAGGCCTCGCGCAGAAGTCGAGGATGTGTGGGCGGCGCTCTCCTATTCACCTGCTCGCGTGGGCGATGCTGAATAACCCCCCTTTGCCAGAACTAGGAAACCGCATATGGATTACCCACATGTAAGAGCGAACCCAACCTGTCCTCTATGCCGAGCGCGCAAAGACGACGGGCTGTTAACTTGCTGGGGGTGTTATCGCGCCTATGGTTTGCGCTTCGGCAACGCGGAAGCCGAACGACGGATAGCAAGCGCCGACGCCGAATTGTTAGATGCGAATCGGCGCGGCGACTCGAACTCGTCGCAATCCTCCCCAAAATTTTAGCCGCCTTTGTGAAGTCAGCTTTTCTTCGCGCTGCTCTTCTTGGCGGATTTCTTCGTCGCCGATTTCCTCCGCGGCTGGTCGCCCCGGTCGCCGTAGCCGGGCTTCACCTCAGTTGCGGAGTGTTGCCGCACGTCCTTTGAGAGCGACCTGCCTTGATCGTCGCTCTCAGTAATGCGCCCCTTCGCGTCGCGCCGAACGTAGCGGTTGTCGCCTTTGGGCGAAATCAACTCGCGCTTGCCCGACCCTCTGGCTGCGCCCTTTTTGGTCGCGCTCTTCTTGGTTGTTGAACCTTTACTGGCGGCTGTTTTCTTTGCTGGCATGAGTTTCTCCATTCGTCTTAAGTTAGCTGCGCGTCGAAGTGGCGTCGGTAGTCTTCGCCTTCAACGACGACTGTCTTGCACATCTCGTAGAGACGGCTTCTGAGACGGACGCCGACGCGATCTTCGAGCGTCTCTTCCGCCGGGTTGCGACGGGCGTCCATATAATTGGTGGTAAAGATCGTGAGCTTGCGGTTGTTGTAGCGCGTGTTGATGATTTGCATCATCGTATCCCTCACCCAGTCGGTCGTTTTCGACGCGCCAAGTTCATCGAGGACGAGAACTTCCGCCTCGTACACGGGCGCGAGGACTTTCAACTCCGAAGTTTGTGAGACGGGGTTGAATGAGTTTTGAATCTCTTTCAGCAGCGCGCCGAACTCGTAGAATAAACACGGCACGCCCTTCTCAACGAGTCCACGCAGGATCGCTGCCGAGAGATGAGTTTTGCCGACGCCCACCGTGCCCATCAGCAGTAACCCGCGATCCACCGCCGGGTACCCGTCCACCAACTTGAAGGCGTAGTTGAAGGCTTGGAGTTGCGAGCCGTTGCCCAGCTCAGTGTGATAGTTCGAGAGCGAACACTCACGATATCGGGGCGGTATGCGGGCGGCTTCGAGCAGCTTCACACTGTCGCCTTGCTTGCGACACTCGCAGCGGCGCGCTCCCTTGCCCGGGATAACCTCCATCCCTGAGCCGTAGCAGCGTGAGCAACCCACCGGCGCAGAATGTTGTTGCTGTGCCGTGTCAGTCGAATCGTTCGAGGCGGGCGAGGCCACGACAGCGAGAGGATGTGCTTGAGCCTTTAGCGCAGAGGGCATGATGGTTATCTCCTTTCGCTTCTCGCGCGCAGCAACCTCTCCGCTTGGTCGCGCACCTTCGGCGCATCATCTAGGAGGAGCCAGCCGCCGCCTTCCGCACTGATCTCGGCGAGCGTTACCTCGACTGACTTGCCTTGTGCCTCAAGAAGTGCCACACACGTTTCGGCTGTCTCCTGTATCTCTTCGGTCGTAAGCGGGTGTGCTACTACTGGCTTGGTGTACGAATCTTCCGTGGCGCGCCCGACTTGTAATTCGGATCGTGCGCGCTCTTGTCGTGCATCAACTTGGCCGTGCTTTTTGAGCAGAGCGTAGGTTTCGTGCTGCGCCACGCGCACGGCTTTCGGCAGGGCTTTCGTCTCGAACCACTCGCGTGTGCGCGCGATTTCGCGCGTCGCAGTTTGCGCGGCGGCTTCCGTCGCGGCGCGCTTTACACACGGTTCAAGCTCATTCCGTAGTCGCTCTACAATCTCATTTATTGATATCGTGCTGGTGCTATGCGTTGGAACTTCAGCTTCCCTTCTCTCTCGCTCAGGGTGCGCGTGAGATTGAGAGTCAAATGGTGGTTTCGGATCAAGGACTTTTTTATCAACCGTTTTCGTGTCCGCGCCGTTTTTTGGCGCGTCGGAATTAAAATCTTTATCTAAACCATCTGAATCCCCGAAGGGGTCATTAAAGGCTGGTTCATTTGGTGAAGCATCGTTCGCAACAGTTGAAGCAGGCGCAAATCGCAAAATTTTTTGCCCTGCTGAAGCCCCTCGCATACCGATTGAGGTAGCCGCTCGGTTGAGAAATATTCTCAGTCCGACGCCGTTCTTCCCCGCGAAATACCCGATGATCCCTTGAGCGTGCAACCATGTCATAGCTTTGTTAGCGGTAGCGCTGGCAACGCCGAGCGTCTCACACAACACATCCCACGCTTTAACCTGCTTCCCTTCCCTACATTGCGCTTCAAAGCGCAGAACACCTTCGCGCTCCCAGTATCCGTTGGGAGCATTCACCAGCCGGAGATAGATTTTGCTCATCAGTGGTGTCACCTTGTCTGCTTCCCCAGATGTGATCGCCCCGATGATCTCCTCGTCTAGTTTGTAAAAGTTCTTGTGGTATTCGTTCGCTGAGAGCCGAGTTTTGCGAATGAATCTGGTGTTGAAATTTGGCTGCGCTGCCATCGTAATTCCCCAACTTTCTGCTCGACAGCGACTGACCGGCGGCTTATAATGTCCATTAGTTAGACACATAAATACCGGCTCGCCATCAAGCGAGTATCTCGATTGACCTGAAGCCTTCGGTCGCCAAACTTAGGAGCTTCAGGTCAATTTATTTGGGCACCTTCATCTGCCCGCAACTATGGCAGTATCTCTACACCAAATAAAAAATTCTGTAAATCCGTGCAATTTCTAGTGCATATGCGATGAAAAATGCAGATGCATTGATAGCTGCATATGTAAGCAGCAGTGCTTATGTGTTTATATTTGCATGTGTAATAATTCGTGCATATGCAACTAAAAATACATCTGCATTCAAAATTGCATATGCAATTTCTAGTGCATATGCAACCAGACAGCCGGCGGTGGTTATGTTGGGCGGTGTTATGTGTGCAATTAAGAGTGCATATGCACAGAAAATTGCATATGCACTCTTAATTGCGTGTGTAATCAAAATTGCATATGCAATTTTCTGTGCATATGCAATATGAAGCTGGTACGAAGATAAAACGGAGGAGAATTGAAAAAAGGGTAATACAGGTACTAAAACTAAGGAAGGCAGCTAATTCTTAGGAAAGAGGAAGAAACGAATAATAGAGCCTTGATCTTTCTTATTTGAGGTGTTTTCAGATTTAGCCCGTTCGACGAATTTTAGAGCCTCTAATTGGGCGATAATGTTAAAGCATTGACGCATTTTCAGGCCGGATAGCCTGCCTAGCTCAGAAAAGGATGTAACGCATTCAGTCTCACCGAGGGCATAGGTTTTCTGGTAAAGAACCTCGCAGACCTTCAACTGTCCTTTACGCATTCCGTGCTTCCATCGCTCTGCAAAATCCTCAAATGAAGTAATAGTTAGGTCTTGAGCTTGAGTGTTTTCGGACGTGAGACCAGAGCTTCTAGCAGCAGTTGAGTGGGTAAGAGAAGTGCCCCGGCCCGAAACACCGCGAACCGGAACGGGTGAAGCGACCTCGACCTTCGACAGCGATCTTCTAGACGGGGTGTCTGATACAGATGAAATGCTTGTCTGAGAGTCAGTTACACTAACTTGACTCGGTTCGGATGAGGAAGCCACCTCAACTTGTTGGGTAATATCCGCCTTATCAGAGACAGTGGGCTTATCGTCTTGCCGACGGTCTTGAAGGGACGGGGCAATATCAGCCTTGGAATGCGAAGTAGGGACTGTGGCAACAGGCGAGGTTGATTCTTCCGCTATCGGCGCGGCGAGAGAGGTCGGATCGCCGCCTAAAAGTATGGAAACAATCTCGTTATCAATTTCGCGCGGAGGACGATCAGGCAAAACCACGCGATTAGAGCGAGGTTGCACGCCGAACCTGCTCTTGCCGCGCTGGCTTTCGGGCTGCTTGTCGGCAGCAACCTTTTCGCTGGTTTTAGCCATTTAAGCTATTTGCCCCTGCCTTTAACCGCCTGTAGGTGTGTTTTGGACAGTGGAACGCTGAGACGCTGGAGAATCTCGTCGGTCAAAGAACTGTAAAGTTGCGCTCCGCGGGAACTGGGTGCGTGTAATTGCACCGGTTTATTGTGGCCCGGGCATTCGGCTAACTTCACGTTATCGTGAATGATAGTATCGAAAACCATATTCCCGAATCGTTTGCGCGTCTCCTCGTGAGAAGCGCCGGAGAGGGCTGTGCGGGTGTCAAACAGCGTGGTCACGACGCCCAAGACCTTCAAATCACGATTTACGCCTCGAAGTTGCTCAATCGTGCCCATCAAATCGTCCAAACCGTCATGAGACAAAGGGTTAGCCGAAACCGGCACGATGATGTGAGTCGAGGCGATCAAAACAGCCATCAGGATTTGGCCGAGAGATGGAGGAGTATCAATAATGACGAAATCATAAGATTTATGAATACTTTCCAGCTTCGCTTTGAGCCGATGAATCGAGATTGGGGGTTCTTTATCGAAAGCTGAGAGGCGAATTCTTGAGGGGACGAGGTCTAGAGTTTCAATATCGGTCGTCACAACCGCCGCTTCAATCGGTAAAGCGGTGTTTATGTCTTTCTCTACCAAAACGTCATAAATAGTGTGATCGTACTGTCCGGGCAGTAAGAAATGGGTCGTGGCATTCGCTTGCGGATCAGCATCTATGAGCAGTGTTCGATAGTTGCGAATCGCGAGATCAGCGGCGAGCGAGGCCGCCGTCGTGGTTTTTCCCACTCCGCCCTTCTGATTAGCTATGCTGATGATCGCCTTCATGAGCGACTTCCTCCTTCAACTGCTCAAGCTACTTTTCTATCCGTAAGGGCGTTGCTGCTCTCCTGTTTGTCGCCTAGTAAACCATCCAACTCCGCGATACTTAGAAGTTTAGCTCGCCGATCCAAGTCGCTCGTCTGGCAGTTGAGCAGACCGGCTGAGATCAAATCACGAAGCTTATCCTTCGTTGTATCGTACTGTTCACATGCTTGCTTGAATGTAATTAGACCGTTACGGCGGGCCATTTCGGCAGCTAAATGATTCATGCGCGGCACTATAGGTATAGTGCCGCCCGATGTCAACCCTTTTTCTGCTCTTTCTCTTCCTAACTCGCCCGATCCCGCCCGAAGCTAGAATTCGCCGAATCACGGGGCGAGCGAAATGAGCATCTGCCATCCTGTATATACAGCACGATTAAGTTCGCATCGGTTCGCGCCGGATGGTTCTTTCTCTCCGCCGCTTCTCTATACGCCCAAGCACATTTGATACTTGATCCATAGCAGCTAAAAAATCGTCCATTATCTCCTCATCGAGATCAGCAGGCTCCACCTCCCGCATGGCGAAGAACAGGCGCTTCATCTCTTCCCAGAACATATGGCGCGTGTCGGTCGGGTCAATTTCCAGCATTTCGTCCACGCGCGCCACGACCTCCGCCATGCCTTCGGAGAATATGTCCGGCTCTGTTGTTTCTCCGAGTACCTCTTTGACGCGCGAACGCAGCCGCGTCTGCGAACCCTGCACGGCTAGATGAGACTGGAGAATCTCGCGGCGACGCGCCCGTGCCGCCTGCGGTGAACACCCCAATCGTTCAGCCGTGAGACGGGTGAGACTAGCCGCCTCTTGCAAGTTGACTTCACCTGAAGAGAGGGCATCCACCACGTCAGAAGGGAAGTGAAGCACCTGTAGGTACTGCCCGATGAAGCTGGAAAGTGACACCCGCCCTGATGTTTCACGCTGTAGGAGTCCGCGCAATTCACCGGCGACTTTGAGCAGGTCTTCACGCCTCCAGCGCGATGGGCGACCTCGCCGGGTATCGGTTGCCGGACGCCGCTCGACGTGGCGCACCGCGTACAGCAACAGGAGCAAGTGTTTTTCCGAGTTAGGGATAATATCTGGTAGACGCTCGCGCAAACTCGCACACACAGCGCGCACGGCGACCGGAGAGGCAAGAGGGTCAGAAGTTCGTTGACGGCGACGGGCGGCGCGCACGGGTCTTTGTCAGCCTCCATACTGGGGATGTTTCACAGCAACATTATTCTAACTCATTATTGCCAATCTGAAAGGTAATAATAACAGTTTGTCGCCAATTAGGTTACAGGACGAGTTCAGAACTGTAACCTCAAAATCATGCTATAGTCTCATGCCTTAGGCTCAAGAAAGGGATGGTGAGGCGGGAATAATGAATAGTGATCACCAGTCACTAACGATTGGATGGCACCACGAAATGCTTGCGGTCATCGAGAACGCCGCCAAAGTGTGGGCGGACTCGACCACCGGAACGGGGAGCTTTCACCGCGCGGAACTGTTGCAGAGCAAACGCGCGGCGGTAGTGTCTTTCTTTCGGTTCTCAGGCAAAGACCCCTCCGAGGTGAAACCAGCGGACGTGCAGGCGTGGCGCGAACAGATGGAGGAGCGCCACAAGCCGACCACCGTTTACGCCCGCGTCTCGCGTCTCGCGTCGTTTTACGAGTGGGCGATGAAGGACAAGATGCTCGGGGAGTTCATTACGAGCAACCCGGCCCGCCTTGCCCTCCCGAAATGCCCGAAGCCGTACCAGACCGAGAGCGCCAAGGCGTGGAGTGACGAACAACTGAAGTCGCTGCTTGAAGCCGTGACCCGTAAGGCCGCATCGGGTGACGTGGTGGGCTTGCGCGACCGTGCGCTGTTGCTGTTCTACTTGACGACCGGAATGCGCCGCAACGAAGTGATCGCCCTACGCGGGTCGGACATAGAATTGCACGGGGACGGCCTGATCGTGTGGGCGAGGGTCAAGGGCGGCGACTACACGGGTAGGGAAGTCGGCGACCCGTCGGTGCGGGCGGCGCTCACAGCTTACCTTATAGCGTGCGACCGCATGAACGTATTCGACTCCAAACGACCGCTGTGGACGCGGCACGACCGCGCTGGCAGCCCCGGCGTTCAGCTCACGTCGCATGCCTTCTCGAAGAACCTGAAGCAGTACGCCGGAGAAGCCGGCCTCAAAGGCGTCCACGTTCACCAGACGCGGCACACCTTCGCACGCATCGTCTCGGAAGAAACGGGCAGCATCACCGAGACGCAGGACGCGCTCGGGCACCGGAACTTGGCGACCACACGCGTCTATGTAAACCGCATCGCCGTCAAGCGCGACAAGCACAGCCGACAGATCACCGCCCGCCTGAACATTCATTTTGAGGACGAAGTGAAGGTTAACGATTCATAAAATGAAAACTTCGCTCGCCCAATTCAACATAACAAAGTGTGTCGAGGAAGCCTCATCTTCGACTTGATTGATAATGTATGAGTCAATCAATCTAAGGCGGCTGCCGACCTTGAGGGCTTTAAGCACAGCCGTCGCTGGGTCTATGTGACTTCCGAAACCAGCAGCACTGTATCCGTCATCGATACGGAAACTAACAGTTTGGTGAAAACTTTTCTCGTCGGCGCGCGACCTCGCGAATCGGCCTTTTCGCCCGACGGCTCCCGCGCTTACGTGACGGCGGAGAACGGCTGCACTGTTTCCGTAGTTGACACAAAAGATCACGTCGTCATCGACACGATCCAACTTCCGCGCGGCGGCGGTGCGCTGGCGCTCAAACCAAAAGGCGTGGTGGTCTCAGGTGATGGGCAGCGCGTGTACGTGGCGACGGGGCGGGGCAATAGCGTGGCGGTGCTTGATGCGGCGAGCCGCCAAGTTTTGACCATCATTCCGGTCGGGCAGCGTCCCTGGGGGATCGCTATCACGCCCGACGGAAAGAAAATCTACACGGCCAACGGACTCTCCAATGATGTCTCGGTGATAGATACGGCGACCAACAAGGTGGTGGCGACGATCAAGGCGGGAGACGGGCCCTGGGGCGTTGCCCTAAAACCCTGATGGCCTGAGGACTTGAGCGTTCCATGTTGCAGGTGATCGAAGATAGAGAGACGGGAGAGAAAATATACGGGGGAGTGGAACTCATCTTCAGGACGTATGCGGCGTCGGGGGTGAAAGCCTCAGCTCTAACGATATTCAGCACTCTTACTTACCCGGACGCGCATCACTGTCAGGTCAAAGCACATCTTCGGATGAGGGCCGATGGTCAGACTTACTA
>JBAVPI010000552.1:0-4273 GCA_049692915.1 Pyrinomonadaceae bacterium | reverse complement strand
GGAAGTCCGACGAGGAAATCCGTATCGGTCGGTTGATCGAACAGGCCGACGAGCAAACTCCGCAGGCTCTCGCCTCCGCGCTCACCCAGACCGGCGCGGATGGCGGCGAGCGACGTGGCCGAAGTGCGCCCGGCTGCGAACTCTTTGCGCAGCACGTTGACGAAGTAGTCACGCCCGACAGCGTTCGCCAGCAG
The DNA here is from genome assembly GCA_049692915.1 of Pyrinomonadaceae bacterium. Classification (GTDB taxonomy): domain Bacteria; phylum Acidobacteriota; class Blastocatellia; order Pyrinomonadales; family Pyrinomonadaceae; genus JAIVJG01. Next base: position 4,079 of record JBAVPI010000552.1, on the reverse strand, counting down.
ACGCCACGCGAGCGCGCCCTTGTTGACGACCGCGTTATAGTAAATATCGAGCGCGGGCGTCGTCTGCGAAAGCGGCAGGTCGCGTCTGGCAATCGGCGCGTAGAGGAACGCCATCCTCATCCGCTCGGCATCGGCTGCGTCTTTGCCGAACTGCTTTTCGATAAAGAGCGTGGCGAGAAATCGCGGCAAGCCTTCGCGCACGACGCCCGCGCCCTCGCCCTGTATGTTCGTTCCCCCGCCGACCCACAGGCGCGCGATTGTCTCCGCGATCTGCGTGGCCGTCATCGCGTCCGTCTTCGTGCGACGAAAGACGGCATGGTCGAGCAGGAGCGTGCCGTCCATGTCGAAGCCCGCGCCGCGCCGCACGCCGACGAGTCGGATGGGTGTTTCAGGCGCAGGCCCAAGCAGTCCGGCGTAAAACGTGCGGGCCGCCCCTGCCAACGCGATTAAAGCTTCGGCCCGCGCCCGCTCGTCCGCTCCCGCTCCCGCGTTCAGAAAGGCGCTCACGCCCCGCGCGTCGCCCGTCCCCTCAATGGCATCCCACTTACCTGTAACGAAGAAGGGCTGCGCGTAGAGCGTCTGCTCAAACGTGCCCGCCGCCGTAGCCTGTCCGGTCGAGATCACGGTCTCGCCCGCGCCCAAGTTTTTCACCGTCAGTCGCACGGGCGCATAGTCAGCGCCGCGCGTCGAGAGACTCGTGTTCGGCGTCGGATACCAAGACGAGAGCGGAAGGAACTGTGCCCCTTCGCCTGAGAGCGCGGCGAGGCCGGAGTTTTCCGTGACGGGCAGGCGATAGTCTAACGCGACGTTAACCGCGCCGCCGGGGGCGATGGGCGTCGCGAGCGTTAAAGTTATCTGCTGCAATTTCGTGCGCGAGTCTTCGCGCGAGACGTAGCGCACCGACGCTTCGCCGACGCTGGCCGACTTGATTTCCGCCTTCTGGTTGAGTCGTACCGTAAAAGTGCCGCCCGCGCCGCCGCCGACGTTGCGCGCAGAGATGACGGCGCGACACATCAGTGCGCGGTCGGCGCTCGTGGCCGAAGCGACATCAGCCGTCAGATCGTAACGCGTCACCTGCCACGCGGCGCGCGCCTCTTCCTGCGCGGCGAAAGAGGACGGCACAACGAGCGCCGCCGCGATGATGACAAAATAAACCCTTAAGAGACGAAGTGTTTTCATAAGAGACGAAGTGTTTTCATAATCTGCGCGAGTGCGAGTTGATACTCATCAATCTAAATATTTTCCATTGCCTGCGACCCTGCTGCCGTGCTTGAAGCTCTGGTTGCCGCGCCGCGTTGGACGAGTTCATGGAGGTCGCGCAGCATTTCGAGGAGCGCCGCGAGACGCGACAAAGGGAGCGCGTTGGGGCCGTCGCTCAGGGCGCGTTCCGGGCAATCGTGAACTTCCATAAAGACCGCGTCCACGCCGCAGGCGACGCCTGCGCGTGCGAGCGGTTCGATGTATTCCGACTGGCCGCCGGTTGCGTGTCCGAGTCCGCCGGGGAGTTGGAGGCTATGCGTCACGTCGAAGACGACGGGCACGCCGAAACTACGCATGATGGGAAACGCGCGCATGTCCACGACGAGATTGTGATAGCCGAACGTCACGCCGCGCTCGGTGAGCAGAAGTTTTTCGCAGCCCGCCGCGCGTGCCTTCTCGACGATGTTGCCCGCGTCCGCTGGCGCGAGAAACTGTCCCTTCTTGACGTTGACGGCGCGGCCCGTCTTGACGGCGGCGAGTATCAAGTCCGTCTGACGACACAGGAAGGCGGGAATTTGCAGCATGTCCGCGACCTCCGCCGCCGCTTCGACCTGCGAGATGTCGTGTATGTCCGTGACGATTGGCAGCCCCGTCTCTTCCTTGACGGCCCTGAGCGCGTCGAGCGCCGCGCGCGTGCCGATGCCGCGAAAGCTCTCGCCCGAAGAACGATTGGCCTTATCGTAAGAGGCTTTGAAAACGTAATCGAGACCCGCCGCGCGCGCGCGCTGTTGGCATTCGCGCGCCATCATCAAGGCGTGCGCGGGCGATTCGACGACGCACGGCCCCGCGATGATCGTCAGTCGCCCGTCGCCGAACGTCGCGTCGCCGACTTTGAAAGGCTTAATATCAGGTTGTCGTAAAATTTGGCTCACTGATTCGTATTCCCTTCGCGTACCTCTTCACGCGCGGCCCGGCGGCGCAAATCACGGAGAGTATTTTCGACCCTCCGGCGATTTTCGTCGCGCGGGGCCTGCTGCAAAAAAGTCTCGAACTCCGCGATTGCTTCCGTGTTGCGATTCGTCATCTGGTAGAGCAGACCGAGGTTGTAATGCGCGTAAGCGAAATCGCCGCCGCGCGCGTTGATCGCGTCGCGCAGGGCGGATTCGGCGTTGGCGTAATCTTTCAGTTGCGCGTAAGCGACGCCGAGTCTGAGAGAGGCATCGGGGTCGCGCCCTTTGCTCAACTCGATGGCCTTGCGGAGCGGTTCGACTGCATCCTGCACGCGGCCCGGAGAGTTCAGGTAGATGACGCCGAGTTGATAGTAAGCGTCCGCATAGTCGCCTCGATTATTAATCGCGTCTCGATAGGCGTTGGCGGCTCCGTCCATGTCGCCCTGCGATTGAAGCGCGAAGCCGAGGTTGTATTGAGCGGTCGGATAGTTGCCGCCCTGCTGCTCGATGGCCGTGCGAAACTCCTGCGCGGCGTTGTTGAATTGACTCTTGTGCATCAGCGCGCGACCGAGACGGTTGTGCGCGCTGGGAAACTCAGGTTGCAACTCGATGGCGCGGCGAAAATCGCGCGTGGCGGCGTCGAAGCTTCCGATGGAAAAATAGTACGTGCCGTTTTCGTAAAACTCCGCCGCCGTGCGCGGCTCGCTGACGGAGCGTGTGATGCGCGAAGCCCCGCCCGAAGCCGAGAGGCTGCGGCCCAACGTCTCGTCCGCATCTTCGACAGCCTGCGGCGTGCTGCCGTCAACGACGCGATGAGTGCGGGAGCGTAACAGCAACACGGTCACCCCGATTAAAAGTATGCCGATGAGCGCGAGGCCGACGAGGATGGCGGGCTGCCTCGCCCACTGTCCCCACGGCTGATTCCGACGGTGCAGGGGCACGTTTACACGAACGCTTCTCCTCCGGCGCGCATCCGGTGATGATTTATCCGAAAGCGAAGCGTGCGGCCCGCCGACTTGATTCGCTTCCTCTACAACAACGGGTTCAACTCGTGCGGCGCGGCCTCCGTCCGTCTGTGCAATCTCGTCTTCGGAAGTATTCGAGAGAGCACCCTCGCTCGTCACCTGTGCGCCCGCGGCGCGGCTCTGGCGGAGTCGTTCGATGTCTATGATGAGACGGCCCGAAGGCGTCTCTGTGCCGGACTCGCGCAGATTCTCGATGGTCGGCGCGCTGAAGCCCGCCGAGTGTTCGAGTCCGAGCCGTTCGGCCACCGTATAGAGTTCCTGCCGAAACGCGCGCGCGTCCGGCGAACGATCCTGCGGACTCTTTTCGAGCGCGTGCAGCACAACCGCTTCGAGCGCGGGCGGAATCGTGGCGACAAGTTCACGCAAAGGACGCGGCGTCTCCGAAGAATGCTTGAGCGCCAGCGCAAGCGGCGACGTGGCGTTAAAGGGCGTCTGCCCCGTGAGCATCTCATAAAAGATGACGCCCATGCTGTAAACATCGGAGGCGGGCGCGAGCGTCGCGCCGTCGCACTGTTCGGGCGACATATAGCGCGGCGTGCCGATCATCACGCCCGTGCCGGTCAGCGTGTTGTGCGGATTAACGTCGCCGCTGCTGCCGCTTGGGTCTGTGCCGAGTTTGGCGATGCCGAAGTCGAGCACCTTGACGAGGTGCGGCGCGTGCGGGCGTTGGACGATGAAGATGTTGCCGGGTTTGAGGTCGCGATGGATGATGCCGGCCTCGTGCGCGGCGGCGACGGCGGCGGCGATTTGTAACATCATGGAGACGGCACGCGCAGGTTCGAGCGGCGCTTCGTGCGCGAGCAGTTCGCGCAGAGGTCGCACCTCAAGCAACTCCATGACGATGTAAACCAGCCCGTCGCGCGTCTCGCCGAAGTCCGTCACGGCCACGGCGTTCGTGTGACGC
>JBAVPI010000551.1:0-1792 GCA_049692915.1 Pyrinomonadaceae bacterium | reverse complement strand
CCTCGCCGGAAAATGTCTCGCAGCCTGCGCGCAACGTTCCTCAGTCCGCGCGGCTACATCTTTTCAGCCATCGGCGCAACGCTCACGGAAGCGCGCGAGCGCGACCAGCCGCAGAAGACGAGCGCAGACCGCGCGGCGGACGGCCTCTCTCGGTTCGCGCGAAACTTCGCCACGCGCAGCACGGCGACGCTGCTCGGCGCGGGCATCTATCCCGCCATCTTCAAACAAGACCCGCGCTACTATCCTTCAATCAGGCAGGGTTTAGGGCCGCGCGCGTTGCATGCAGCGAGTCGCGTCTTCGTCACCTACGACGACCGTTCGCGGAGCGTGCCGAACTATTCGCGGTTGCTCGGCTCGCTCTCGTCGGGCGCGCTCGCCAACCTCTACGAGCGGAGCACGCCCGGCCACAATCGCACCGGCGCGGGGCCGACCCTCCAACGCTTCGGCACGTCCCTCGGTTTCGAGATGTTCACCAACATCGTCTTCAAAGAGTTCTGGCCGGACATCAAAAAAATCTTCCGGCATTAAGTTCGGGCGCGAGTGAAAGAGTAAGGGCGAGGTGAAGCGGCACGTCTTCAACCTCGCCCTTTATCTCACCCCTTACTTTATCGCGCGCCTCCCTCTCTACTTTTCGCGCGCCTCGTGTTCGCCCGTCAATTCCTTCCTTACTATTCCGTCAATTCCTCATGTCCTACTTTTGCGTATCAACGACGCGGCTCGCGCGCTCGGAGGCGAGTGCGTAGTTGGGGAGGACGCGGAAGGCGGTCAGGCCGACGGCGACGCGCTCGCCGACCTGAAGCGGCGTCGTCTGAGTCTCCGGTTTCGGGCGCGTCACGAAGACGGGGACGCCCGCGCGCCGCTCGGAGGTGTTGATGGTCACGTTGTAGAGCGGCGGCTCGCCCTCCGCAAAACGACGCGCGACGAGATCGAGCCGCACCGTCAGACGTTCGTATGAGCCGACGAAATGCTTCTCTTCGATGACGCCGTTCGTCAGGCGTCGGCAACCCGCGGGGAGCAGACCGGTCTGGCTCAGGTGCACGTCTTCGGGGCGGAAGATGAGTTTGACGGACTGGCCCTCGCGGAAACGATTCGTCTCTTCGGGAGCGGGAATCGAGGCCGTGCCGATCTCGACCGCGACGCCCGAAACGACGCCGAGCAGCAGGTTGGCCGCGCCGAGAAACGTCGCGACGTATTCCGTCTCCGGCCGGTTATACACTTCGTCGGGCGTGCCTATCTGTTCGAGTCGCCCGGCGTTCAGGACGGCGATGCGGTCGCCCAACTCCAACGCTTCCTCCTGATCGTGCGTGATGAAAATGGCGGGCACCTGCACTTCACGCAGCAGCGCGCGAATCTCGCGCCGGAGATGAACGCGCGTCTGTGCGTCGAGCGCGCCGAACGGTTCGTCGAAGAGCAGCACTTCCGGCTTGTAGGCCAGCGTGCGCGCAATCGCCACGCGCTGCTGCTGCCCGCCGGAGAGTTGCGAAGGATACTTCTTCCGGTGCGCTGAGAGGTTGACGAGCGCGAGCAGGCGCTCGACCGTCTCGTGAACCTCGCGGCGCGGACGCTTCCGTATGCGCAGGCCGTAGGCGATGTTGCGCTCGACGGTCATGCGTGGAAACAGCGCGTAAGATTGAAAGATGACGCCGACGCCGCGCTCGCGTGCGGGCATCTCCGTCACGTCGCGCCCGTGGAGGCGGACGCTTCCGGTATCCGGCTGCTCAAGTCCCGCGATGATGCGCAGGATGGTGGTCTTGCCGCTGCCCGACGCGCCGAGCAGCACGAGCGCCTCGCC
>JBAVPI010000550.1:0-3766 GCA_049692915.1 Pyrinomonadaceae bacterium | reverse complement strand
CCTCTGACCTCTCTGATTATATGCGGACGTGCTCCGGCGGCGCAACGATCTGGCCGTCGCGCATCTGGATGATGCGCTTGCACATGGCGGCGGCCTCAGGATTGTGCGTGATCATGATGATGGTCTGGTTGAGGCGATAATTCATCTCCTGAAACATGTTGAGGACGAGGGCGGAGTTCTCCGTGTCGAGGTTTCCGGTCGGCTCGTCGGCGAGGATGATGGCGGGCCGTGTGACGAGTGCGCGGGCGAGGGCGACGCGCTGCTGCTCGCCGCCGGAGAGTTCGAGCGGCTTGTGATGCATCTTGTCTTCGAGTTTGAGCAGGCCGAGGATTTCGCGTCGGCGTGCCGGGTCGTCCTTTTTGCCGCCGTCGCCGCCCGCGTGGATGCGTTCGGCGAGGCGCAGATTCCCTTCCGCCGTGAGCGTCGGGAAGAGGTTGAAGCGTTGAAAGACGAAGCCGATTTTGCGGCGGCGAATGTCGGTGCGGCGTGCGTCCGAGGCGGCGGTCAAATCTTCGTCGTCAATCACGATGCGCCCGCTCGTCGGCGTCAGCAAGCCGCCGAGCAGGTGCAGCATCGTTGACTTGCCGCACCCGGAAGGCCCCATGATCGCGACGAACTCACCCTCTTCAACGTCGAGCGAGACGCCGCGCAGCGCCGGTACGTCAACGCTTCCGACGCGGTAAACCTTCTCCAGATTTTCGGCTTGCAGAATTTTTCTCATCACTCGTATGAAAGCGCGTTGACGGGGTCGAGATTGGCGGCGCGCAGGGCCGGGTAGAGCGCGCCGAGCACCCCGCCGCCGAGACCGATGAGCGTCGCTGTCAGCCCCCAGCGCCAACTGTATTCAAACTGCAAGCCATAGGCGCGCTCGATGAGGTATCCGGCGATGAACGAGGCGGCAAAGCCCGCGACGAGTCCGAGCACGCTGATAAAGGCGGCCTCCTTCTCAATCGCGCCGATGATATAGCCGCGCGATGCGCCGAGCGCCTTCAGGATGCCGATCTCGCGCGTCCGCTCCGTGATGGTCGTGTACATCGCCAGCATGACGACGAGCGCGCTGACGATTGCCGCCAGCACCACGAGCGTCCGCAGAAAGACGCCGAGGAAAGGGATGCTCTCTTCCACGCCCCTGAAAACGTCGCGCGTCAACTGGATATTATTACCCGGCAGCGCTTCATCGAGCCGACGCGCCATCGCCAACTCTTCGGACGCGTTCTTCAGCTTGACGTAGATCCACGTGCACTTGCCCGGCGCTTCGAGCGCGTCCTGCATCGCCGCGAGCGACATCTTGACGCGCGGCCCCGCCTCCGGCGTGTAGATGCCCGACACGGTGTAAGCCTGATTGCCGAAGAGTTTCAAAGCGTCGCCGACCTTGAGTTTGTTGTTGCGCGCCTTCGTTTCGTCTATCACGACTTCATTCAAACCCTGCGGCGCGCGGCCCTCGACGACGACCATCTCGTTCATCCGCGCGAACTCCGTCCAGTCAACGCCCTCGACCTGCTCGAAGCCGAAGCCCGTCCCGCCCTGCGAGACGTAGCGGATTGATGGCACAGCCGACTCGACGCCCTCGATTTTTTGCAGTTCGTCGGCGTATTTCACGTTCAGGTTGGCGGCGCTGCTCGTCAACTCGGTCGAGCCGGGGCGTGTAAAAATGATCTCCGCGCGGATGTTTGAAGAGCGCCGCCGGAGGTCGTTCGACATCCCGCGCGCCAGCCCCGTGAACATCATCACCAGACAGACGCCCAACGCCACGCCCGCCGCGCTCACAAGGGCGCGCACCGGACGCTGTCGGATGTTGGCGATGACGAGATTGTCCATGAATCGTGAATCGTGAATCGTGAATCGTGAATCGTGAATAGAAGGACGATGGTCAATCTATTGACGATTTACGATAGATGATTCACGGCTTACTTTTTCTGCTCGTCCAGATTCAGTTCCGGCAAGTTGGAAGTGTTCTTGAGGACGAAAACGTCTGTGTCTATCGCTTGGTTGACCTTCGCCGACTCTGTCTCTTGAAAGGTCATGCGGATCGAGTATCTGTCCTGCGGTCGTGTGATTTCCACCGTCGAGGGCAGCTTGACGCCGCCTTCGCCGAAACTCCCGTTCGGGCCGTACACAACGTCCGTCACCAGCGCGCCGCGCTCGTCGTAGGTCTGAACCCTCGCCAGACGAATCGAGTTGACGCGGTCGAACCAGAAGCGTCGCAGCACGCGCGCACGGTTCGCGCCCTGCGGCTCAAGCTCCGACAGCACATAGTAGCCGCGCACGACGCGCGCGCCCTTCTTCGCGCCCACGCGCGTGTCAGTCTCTTCGTCGAAACTCTCGGTCTGCGCGTAAATCATGTTCGAGGCTTCGACGGGGACGGGGTGCGGCAGGAGCGCGTCCGTGAAGTGCTGCGGGCGCAGGCTCGACAGGGTGCTGACGGTGGCGCGCTGCATGGCGGCCATCTGTTTGTTGCCGCTTCCGCCGTCGCAACGCGGCTGCGCGCCGTCGGCGTCAAGTTTCTGATAGACGGCGTTGTTCGTGCCGCGCACGTAACGCCTGTACTTCTCGTCGCCCTGATAGAGCGCGACCCAGAAATGCGTGCCGTCCGAACTCATCTCCGCGATCTTGATGCCGAAAGGGGCTTGAATCGCCAGATAAATCTGGCCGTCGCGTTGCGCCACGAGCGACCCTTCAGCCGTGCGGAACTTCTCGACCAGACCGCACTCGGCGAACGAGGTATCGAGGAACTGTATGTCAACCTTGCCGCGCAACGAGCGGACGCTCGCCTGCCGGTTGATTTCCGTAATCAGCGTTGACGTGTCGGCTTCGGCGAGCGGCGAGAGCACGGGCGGGACGCTCACGTTCCTCTTGATGAACTTACTGCACCCGGCGACAGCGGGGAGCAGCAGAGCGATAATAAAAAAGACCGCCAGACGTTTGAACGGCATGATCTTCGGGGGCTTCGGATTGTTCATCGAAAAAGACTGTACGACGCACGCGGGCGTATATGTTCAGCTAAAAAGTTTCGCTTAAATCGGTTAAATTGATTAAGGGAAGCTAACAAACGCGCTTTGCCCTTGTCAACGCGAGCGCGCCCGCCGACACCGTTCGCGGCGCGTGTTCAAACGAGCACGAGCGGCGGCTTCTCGAACCGCGCGCGGATGGCGTTGATGGCGCGCAGAACTTTCGGCTGGCTCACGATTTTGTATTCCAGACGGCGCTTGCCGGGAAAGTCGAGCAGCATAATTCCCAGCAGAATCGTCAGCACTCCCTGCCCCGGCACGCCCGGCAGAGACATCAGGACGCCGAGCACGACGAGCAGCAGACCGGCTAAATTTTTCAAGACGATTCCGCCCCAGCGCATCGCACGATGACGCTCCGCGAGAAAGTTGCGTTCGTGCGACGGGTGAAAGTAGCTGGCCGGCAGCTTGACGAGCACGAGCGTGACGACCGCCAAGCTGAGGACGAAAGTTGCCGCAGAGATCAGCAGGCCGACGACCACCTGCTCCCAACTCAGGCCGAAACCGTGTAGCCTCCGTGTTAACCAATCGAACATAAACAATTCGGAGCGTCGCCGCGTTCCTCAGAGCGTTGCCGTGTTCCTCAACCGTCAACGAGAGAGACGCGCGCACGCACGAGCGACGCGATGATGTCGGCAACGGCTTCTCTCGACGCGCCCTCAAGCCCGAAGTCGCGCGCCTCCGCTCCTTCCCAGAATTCGTCCAGCCCGCGCGCGCCCGCGCGCTCGAACGCGAGCGCCTGCGCCAGCAGGTCTATGATA
>JBAVPI010000549.1:0-2595 GCA_049692915.1 Pyrinomonadaceae bacterium | reverse complement strand
AGCCGCGCCCGCTTTCCCTCGTCAGTTGACAGGCCCGTTAGTTAGGCTTGAGTCGTCTATAAAGTCCTCCCACTTCATCCTTACGGCGTTGGTGCGGGATTCGTTTTGCGACGCTTCTAGCTCTAATTCCTGCGCCCACGCGTGCTTGCTCTTTACGGTGCCCTCGACGACCGCGATGGCGTCGGGATGCGCGCCATTTTGGATACAGGCGAGGTAAAGAGACATTTTGCTGTCGTGGTCTGCCGGGTTGATCTTGAGGCTTCTGGCGAGGCGGTTGATGGTGAGGGAGACGCCGTAGCGATAACACCCGCGCATGTGTGGGAATTTGCGTTCATCGTAGATGTCGCAGAGCATCCTGTAGATGTCACACTCGCGGAGCAGTTCCGCGAATTGCTCATCCTCGGAAGTCGTGACGGGATACTGGATGATCTGCGCCGGCGCGTCGTTCGGTGGATAGGTTTTGACATATTTGCGACGCGCGTCTTCGATGCTCTGTGGTTTTCTGTTATCTTCCATTCGACTCGTTCCCTTCTTTACGGTTGGCGATGAGTTGAGAAAAGTGGAGAGATGAGGGCAGCAACCCTCATCTCTCCTTTCGCGTTTAGTGCGACGCTTGGGCGCGCATGGCTCGGACGGCGCGCAGGAAAATGATGAGCGCGGCGGCGTGCTTGCACACGACGGGGCGACGGTTGCCGTGGTGCGGCGTCCCGGCTTCGCATCCGCAAGTGATGAAGCTCTTGCCGTCCATGCGCTCGATGCGGACGGGGTAGCTGTGGCCTTTGGTCTTGTTGGTCACGATGTAAAGGTTCTGCTCGTGGCGGCGAATTGATTGCGGCTCTTTGGTGAGTCGTTCGGCGGCTCGCTCGAACTGGCTGCGGCTCTGAATCTGAATCATGTGGTTGTCTCCTTCGCGGCTTGTGAGTGACTGACTAACTTGAATAGATATTACTCCTAGAGTAAGTATCTGTCAAGTAAATAATACTTCTTGCGTAAGTAAATATCTTGGTGTTATTCTGCGCGGCATGGCTAAGGAGACACTTACTACCAATGAAGCTGCGGCTGCGCTCGGTGTTACGCCACCACGCATCCGCCAGCTTGTGAAAGAGGGGCTGCTTGTCGCTGAGAAGTTCGGGCGCGATCTGGCTATAAGCGCGGCGGCTGTTGAAGAGGCACGGAACAGGAAGACTCAACCCGGCCCCGCTGCAAAGCCGAAAGCAAAGCCGGAAGCCGCGCCAGTGAAGCGCGCACGGAAGTCTAGGACGGATTGAGAAGGGCGAAGCGTGGGCTTCATCCTGTGGTGATGGCCGCAAGGCCATGCGCCCGTGTGCTTGATCTGTGAAGTGAAGTAGGTGATTTCTGATGACCATTGAGGAAAGAGTGCTGTCGCTCGACAATCTTTGATACGAAATGGGGACATTAATTTTGCCACGCAAGCCCGAACCCGAATGGACAGTCATTGTCACCGGCGAAATCAAAGACGAGCACAAAGTCCGCGCCTGTCTCATCACGTTGGGCCATCCGCCCATCATCTCGCCGGAGAACCTCGCGGACATTAGGCTCAGAGAGAAAGAGCGCGAGCGCGGCTTGCTCGCTCTTTCCGGGAAAGGTGAACCGAAATGACGCGAACGCTGACTGTAAACATCTGGCGCGAACAGGACGGCTACGTCTCGCACTGCCCCGAGCTCGACATCGCATCGCAGGGCGACACGGTTGAAGAGGCGAGGGTGAATCTCAAAGAAGCGGTAGACCTTTTTTTTGAAGCCGCGGACGCCTCGGAAGTGGCGGAGCGATTAAAGCCGGAGATGTACGTGACGACGCTGGAGGTCAATGTTGGGGAAGCTGCGTAGGCTCTCGGGGCGCGAGGTCTGCGCCATCCTTGCCCGTCACGGTTTCGCGCAGGTGCGGCAGCGCGGCAGCCACGTTGTTATGCAAAAGCGTGCGGAAGGTACGACCGTGACAGTTCCCGTGCCGATGCACGCGGAGATGCGGACGGGCACGCTGCTCTCAATCATCCGGCAGTCGGGCGTTTCACGCACGGAATTCGAGTCGGAACAATAACATTCGGCCCGCTTACCTGCGTCTTGCTAATGCGGGGACAGTTGCATTCCCTGATGCGATTGCGAGCCGGATTAATTTCAGGGTTACAGATAGGGACTGTGCGTTATGAGTAAGGCGGCAAAGGCAGAGGAAATCTCTGGGGCGGAGTTGACTGGCTCAGTCGCGGTAAGCGGTTCAGATATACCGCTCGGAAGCTATGACCCGAATAATCGCGCTCGCCGGTACGTGCGTTGCTCCACCCATCCCGACGGCCCCTATGACCGCTATGTTTCTATACCCGGTGCGGGGCCGCTCAGGTGGGCCGAGGTCGAGGCCGCAGATTGGGAAAGGTCATGCCGCATGTGCGCGCGCCGTAACAAGGGATTTCTGCGCCTGTCAACAGGCTCTGTCATTGACCTTGACGACCGCGACGAGAGCGGCAGATATGCGCGCGCTACTTGCGGCATCTGCGGCTATGGCGGCGATGATGAAAGCCCACGCTTCGTCTCTCTTTCCCTCGGCGAAAAGCAGACGGGTTTTTGCTCAGCCTGCCAGCCC
>JBAVPI010000548.1:0-4354 GCA_049692915.1 Pyrinomonadaceae bacterium | reverse complement strand
GCGAAGCGCCGACGCTCGTCAAATCCGACCCCCTCGCCGGGCGCGGGCTCGACGGCAAGTACGAGTTGATAGACATGTTGGGCGAGGGCGGCATGGGCGCTGTTTATCGTGCGCGCCGCGTTCACATCGGCGACGAGGTGGCGGTCAAAGTCCTGCATCCGAAGTTCGTCACGGATGGGGCGGCGACGGAACGTTTCCGTCGAGAGGCGCGCGCCGCCGCACAACTGCATCACCCGAACATCGTGACGATTCACGACTACGGCGAGGCACGCGGCGGCGATACCATCGCCTACATCGTGATGGAACTGCTGAGCGGCGCGAGCCTCCGCGAATTGCTGAAACGCGAGGGTCGCTTCACGACCGCCCGCGCCGTCGCGTTGATGCGCGACATCTGCGCCGGAGTGGGCGCGGCGCACCGCCGCCACATCGTTCATCGAGACATCAAGCCGGACAACATCATCACGCTCGCGCCCGATGCCGACCGCGAGCGCGAGACGGTGAAGGTCGTTGATTTCGGCATCGCCAAGCTACGCGATCTCGCCTCCGAAAACACTCTGACGCAGACGGGAGCGGTCGTCGGCACGCCCTATTACATGTCTCCCGAACAGTGCCGCGGTGAATCGCTCGACGCGCGTGCGGACGTGTACAGCCTCGGCGCTTTGCTTTACGAGATGCTCGCGGGCACGCCGCCCTTCAGCGCGCCCTCGGTGACGGGCGTGATCGCCAAACATCTGACCGAAGCGCCGCCGCCTCTGCCCGCGAACCTGAACGTTCCGCCCGCGCTCGAAGCCGTCGTCATGCGCGCTCTCTCGAAAGACCCGCAGGCGCGGCAGGCGGACGCGGCGGATTTCGCGCGCGAGATTGGAGCGGCGTTCGATGGTCGGCAGGTGATGACTGCAACGGCGGTCACGGATTCCGCCAAGACCGCGCCTGACGATAAGCGTGCGGACGCTCAAACAAACGCGCCCGCGCCGTTGTTCCCGTCCGCCCCGCAGCCCGTGGTCGTCACGCCCATCCCGACGCCGCTAACACACAACGCCCCTTCGCAGACGCACAACCCGACACCGCAGGCATCGAATCCCGCGCGGGTAAACTCCGCGCCCATCGCCTCGCCTTCATACGACCAGACAGCGCCGCCGCCATCGCAGCATCCCGTCAAGCGACGATCTCGCGCGCCACTCGTCATCGGCCTGTTCATGTTGTTGCTGTTGATGGTTGGCGGTGTGGGCTTCGGCGCGTTTCTGTTTTTCCGGCAGTGGGGAACGGTGCGCAGGGCGGGCGGCAACAATCAAAACAGCACGCGCAACGTCAACTCTGCACCGACGCCCGACGGCGGCGCGACGAAAGCCGACGTGGTCGCCGTCTCGCCCGCGATGGGGCGCGCCGAACAGAAACTACTGTCGAGCACGCTGCTCACGACTGACGACCTGACGACGCTTACGCCGACCGAGTTGCGACTGCTGCGCAACTCGGTCTTCGCGCGTTACGGTCGCGGCTTCGACACGCCCGAACTCAAGCGATATTTCCAGAGCCGCCCGTGGTACAAAGAGCGCGCGGACTTCAACGAAGTCCAACTGACGGATGCCGACCGCGCCAACGCCGAACTCATCAAGGCGTTCGAGAACGGCAACGCGGGCGCAAAGCCCGACTCTTCCGCAACTCTCAAGGACGTGCGCGCGACGCTCGACGCATGGGCCGACTCGACCCGCGACCGAGACCTCGACGCGCACATGAGTCATTACGCCGACACGCTCCAGACTTACTATCTCAAGCAGGGCGTCAACTCCGCGCAGCTACGCTCCGAGCGTGCACGCGCCTTTCAGCGTTACGACGAGATGGACGTGAAGCTCGACCACATCGGGATCAAACCCGATGCGACGGGGACACGCGCCGTCGTCACGTTCGACAAGACGTGGGAGTTCGTCGCCGACGACAAACGCTCAAGCGGTTCCGTCAAGCAGATGCTCTGGTTGGCGAAGACGGGCGACCGCTGGCTCATCACCGGCGAGAAGGATTTGGAAGTTCACTATACGAACAGCGAAGAGACGCCGTGAGGCACAGCGCGGGTGACGGAAGTAACGGGGTGATGAGTGGAGGAGTGACGAAGTAACGGAGTAATGAGTGACGGGGTGACGTGTTAAAGCAAAATGCCTCTAGCCCGTCATTCGTCATTCGCCACCGTTTTTAAGACAGGTGTTCGAGTCTGTGTCGCGCTTTGGTGATTTGACGATTGATGCGCTCGGCCATCGCGTTGAGCATGTCGCGGCCCTGTCGCGCTTCTTCCTCGCACGAAAGCTTAATCCTGTGCATGCCGTCCTGCCTGATGCGCTTGAGGCCGAACTCGACGGTGCGCAGTTCCTCTTTGAGATTGATGAGGCGGCTGGCGAGGTCTTCCGGCTCGTCGGAGGGACGGGCGGTGGCGCAGAAAGATTGCAGCCCCTCGTCGCCGAGAAGCGTGCTCAAACTCTCCACGTCGCCCTCTCGATAGGCGCGGCTCGCTTCGGCCATCACGCTGTGACGGCGACGCGCTTCGCCTTCATTCGTCGCGTGGTCGGGGTGAAAGAGTCTGGCGACTGACCAGAAGAGTTTCCGCAAACTCGTCTTGCCCGCCGCAGGTGCTTGATCGTGCTCCGCGTTTAGAAAATCCGCGGCATCCTCTTCTTCAACTTCTTCATCGAGTCCGAGCCGGCGCGCTTCCGCCTCTTTGATGGCGCTCTCGACTTCCGCCAATTCGGCCATGCGACTCCCGACAATCTGCGTGTAGCGGGTTTTGAACTCGCGCATCTCGTCTTGCAGCGCGGTCAACTCGCCGCGACGCTCGTCGAGCATCGCTTCAAGACGCGCGACTTCCGTCGCCAGATCGGGCGGCGCGTTCCGTTTGGCGGAGTCGTGAAGTGTCAGGTTCTGCATATGACTTTAAGGCGTGCCAGTGTAGCAAGCGCGGCTTTCAAAGTCCCACGCGGGCGGTGCGACTTTGAAACCAAGCCGCGGCCATCACTCGACCGCCTTCCGTCTCACGCGCCACAACTCGAAACGCTCCATGTCGAAGCCTTTGAGTTCGGCCTCGATTTGTTCCGCGAAGAGGTTGCCTTCGGGGTCGGAGAGCAGCGCGGCCACCTCCGGGTCGTGACGCACTTCGGATGAGATGACGCAGTCGTCACCGTTCGAGAGCGGTTCGAGGCGCGCGGCGATGTTGACGTTCGAGCCGAAATAGTCGAGCCGCCCGTTGAGCGTGACGGCGATGCACGGGCCTGTGTGAATGCCCGCCTTGAGCGTGAGCGGGCGCGCGCCTTTCGCGTCGGGGGAAGCGAGCGCCGCCTGCGCGCGCATGATGGCGATGAGCGCGGGCGCGGGATTCGGGAACGAGGCCATAACGGCGTCGCCGAGTGTTTTGATGAGCGCTCCACCCGCCCCGGCGATCTCCGCGCGCAGCACGTCGAAGTGGTTCATCACCGCGCCGAAGGCCACGGCGTCGCCGATCTCCCGGTAGAGACGCGTCGAACTGCGCAAGTCGGTGAAGAGAATCGTCAGGCTGCCGACGCTGATGCGGTCGCCGGGCCTGAGCGCTTCGTCTGCGAAGAGGTCGCGGAAGAGTTGCAGCGAAGTGACCTCGGCGGCGGTCGCCGCCTGATCGCTCCATGCGGTGCGTTCGAGGATAAAAAGCTGCTCACCGTCGGTCGCGTTTTCCAACTCAAGCCTAGGGCTTGTCGAAAGACAAAGTTCGCCCGCGGGCCACGCCGAATTTTCCGCCCGCACCATCGCCGTCGGCTCTCCTTCGTGCGTGATGTTGAGATACCGTGCGCCGGGCAGACCGTGCGTGCGCAGGCGATAGCGCCCTTCGGCGAGTGCGACGGAAAATTCACGGCGGGCGGCGGGCGCGAGCAACTGCTGCGCGACGATGTGGGGCGTGACCTGCGGCCCGCCGACGCAAAAATCACGCGCCTCGATTCGTCGCACGGACGGGTTGGCGCGAAAGACGACTTCCACCGAGCGGTCGAAGTTGACCGTGAAATCAATGTTGCAGCTATCGCAGTGAACCTCTGAGCGAACGTCGGCGAGCGACTCGTGAGACGCCTTCGCGCCGCGGCAGAGCGGGCACAGTAGCTCCCAACGCAAGTCGAGCAGCCCCGCACGCGTCGCGCGCAGGCAGAGTTCGAGCGCGTCGCGTCGCGGCACATGCCAGATGTCGGCCAGAGCGTAGGGACGCAGGCGCATGAGCGTCAGATCGTCCGCGCTCTCAATCGTCTCGACGAGTCGCGCGACGAGTTCGGGCGGCTCGCCCTGTCCGACGAGCTTGCTTTCGAGGAGACGGATGCGAGCGCTCGTGCTCGTGCGTGCGGGCGCGGTCTGCGGC
>JBAVPI010000547.1:0-4787 GCA_049692915.1 Pyrinomonadaceae bacterium | reverse complement strand
GTATGAAGTCGAGCGAGATGAGTCGCCACGGGTCGGCGCGATATTCAGGCTCGGCCACGAGCAGCAAAAGTTTCGAGCCGACGAGCGCCGCGAGCAGCATCCATAGCCCCAAGTCATAGACGCGCTCGCGCTTCAACCCGTCGCGCGCGCCGAGACGAGCCGCGACGACGAGCGCCGCCAGAAACGCCAGCGCCAGCAGCACGCCATACGTGTTGACCGGAAAACCACCGATGCGAAAAAGTTCTGGATACATCTTTTAAGTAACGCGTGTTGAAAGATAAGTGACGGGTTGAGAGATGCTTGCCCGTCACTTAACTCTCATCATTCATCAACGCTTTCCGGCTGCCGTCCACTTTCCGCCCCTTACCTTCTTTGCTGTCGGCCCTGCCCTCCATGAACAGATCGAGCGCGAGCAAGAATGCGCCCGTGCAAATCGCGGCGTCGGCGACGTTGAAGGTCGGCCATTGATACGAGCCGAGGTGAATTTCGATGAAGTCTATGACGTGGCCGAGGCGGAGGCGGTCGGTCAAATTCCCAGTAATCCCCGCGAGCAGCAGAGCGCACGCGCCGAGGAGTCGGTCGTGCGTGCGCGGCGTGCGCAGCAGATAGATGAGCACGCCGATGGCCGCCAGCATCGCGAGCACGACGAGCATCCAGCGCCCGAACTCGCCGCTCTCCTGCAACTGCCCGAAGGCGACGCCCGGATTCTCCGCATAGGCGAAGTAGAGCACGCGCTCAATGGCCGTGCGCGACTCGCCGAAGCGCAGGGTGCGCACGGCCCACGCCTTGCTCGTCTGATCCACGAGATAGACGCCTAAGGCCGCGACGAGATAGGCCGCGCGCCAGCCAAAATTACGTGTGTTCTTCAACGCGACGCGTCCTCCTCCGCCTCTATTTCGGCGAGCGCCGCCGTGCAGCGTTCGCACGCGGTCGGGTAGCGCGTGGACTCGCCGACGTGTGTCGAGTACGTCCAGCAACGCTCGCACTTCCCGCCGTCGGCGCGCACGATTGTGACCCTCACAGGCTCAGTCGCGTCGTCCGCCGCGATGCTCAAGTCAACCTGCGAGACGATGAAGATGTAGCGCAACTCGTCCCTGTAATGCTGGAGCAGTTCGTACACTTCCCTGTTCGCCTCAAGTTGCACTTTCGCCTCAAGGCCGCTCCCGATGAGCTTTGCGACGCGCGCCTCTTCCAGAGCACGCAGCACCACATCACGCACCTCGAACAGACGCCCCCAACGCGCAAGCATCTCCGCGTCGCCGCCGCTGCCGGCACCGCCCGCGAGCGGAAATTCCGCCGTGTGGACAGAGACGGCGCGCGCCTCTTCGTCTTGACCCATCGGCGGCAAATTCTCCCAGATTTCGTCAGCCGTGAAGACGAGAATCGGCGCGAGCAGGCGCGCGAGCGCGTCCGCGATTTCATAGAGCGCGGTCTGCGCCGCACGGCGCGCCTGTGATCTGGGCGCGGACGTGTAGAGCCTGTCCTTGATGATGTCGAAGTAGCGCGCCGAGAGCGTCACGGTGCAGAAATGGTAGAGCGCGTGATAGACCGTGTGAAACTCGTAAGACTCGTAGGCCGCGACGACGCGCTCGATAACGGCGTCGAGTTCGGCGAGCGCCCAACGGTCAATCTCGTGCAACCCGGAGAGCGAAACGCGGTCGCGCGCGGCGTCGAAGCCGTCGAGATTGCCGAGCGCGAAGCGCGCCGTGTTGCGCATCTTGCGATAGCCGTCCGAGACGCGCGCGAGGATTTCCGGCGAGCAGCGCATGTCCTCGTGATAGTCGGAAGACGTGACCCACAGGCGCAACACTTCCGCGCCCGAATCCTTGATGACTTCGTCGGGAGCGACGGCATTGCCCGCGGATTTGTGCATCGCCTTGCCCTGCGCGTCCACCGTCCAACCGTGCGTCACCACCGTCCGGTAAGGCGCGCCGCCGCGTGCCGCGAGGCTCACCATCAACGAAGAGTTGAACCAGCCACGGTATTGATCGCCGCCTTCGAGATACACGTCCGCAGGCCAGCGCAGTTCGTCGTATTTTTCGAGCACGGCGACGGAAGACGAGCCGCTGTCGAACCACACGTCGAGGATGTCCGTCTCCTTCGTCCAATCGCCCGCGCCGCACGCGCGACACACGAAATTTTCCGGCAGCAACTCCTTCGCCTCGCGCGTGTACCACGCGTCGGAAGATTCGCGCTCGAAGATGTCGGCGACGTGGCGGATGACGGAAGGGTCTGCCACCGCTTCGCTGCACGCCGCGCAATAGAAGACGGGGATCGGCACGCCCCACACGCGCTGGCGCGAGACGCACCAGTCGGGGCGACCCTTGAGCATGTTGCGCATGCGGTCTTCGCCCCACGCCGGCACCCAACGCACGCGCGCCACTTCGCGCAACGCGCCGTCGCGTAAAGATTCGGGCGCTGACTCTTCGTTGTCGGTGTAGTTCGTGCGGTCGCGCCCGTCGTCGTCCTGCTCGACAGTGGCCTGCGCGTCGGCGGAAAGCGCGTCGAGCGAGATGAACCACTGCGGCGTGGCGCGGAAGATAACAGGGTTCTTGCAGCGCCAGCAGTGCGGGTAGCGGTGCGCGTAATCTTCGCTTAAAAGCAGTGCGCCCGTCTCGCGCAAAAACTCGACGATGCGCGGATTCGCGTCGAAGACGCGCTCGCCCGCGAAGTGTTCCACCTCAGACGTGAAGCGCCCGGCGTTGTCCACCGGGCAATAGACTTCGAGACCGTAAGCCTTGCCGATGACGAAATCGTCGTGGCCGTGGCCGGGCGCGGTGTGTACTAATCCTGTGCCAGCCTTGCCCGTCGCCCTCTTGTCACGCGCGTCCTTCACGTCCAACTCGGTCTCCGCGTCGGCCTCTCCGCCGAGCGTGACGTGATCGCCGAGCATCAGCAAGCTCGGTCGGTCGAGCCACGCATGACGCGCTTCGAGCCGGTCGAGCCGCTCGCCCTTGAAACGCGCGAGCACCTGCGGCGCAACGAGTCCGCACTTCTCCGCCAGCGTCTCGATGAGTTCGCTCGCGACGATGTAAACCTCGCCGCCCGACTCGATGGCCGCATACTCGAACTGCGGATTGACGGCGATGCCGAGGTTGGCCGGAAGCGTCCACGGCGTCGTCGTCCAGATGAGAAAGAAGACGGGGCGCGGGTCGTCTTCGGAGCCGAGCAGTTCGCGCTTGAAAGCCTTGCCGTCAAGCGTCTCGTTCGAGAGCGGGAACTTGACATAGACGGACGGACTCGTGTGCTCCGCGTATTCGACTTCGGCTTCGGCGAGCGCCGTCTGGTCATGGATGCACCAATAGACGGGACGCGCGCCCTTATAGACGTAACCGCGCTCGACAAAGCGACCGAAGAGGCGAGCCGTCTCCGCCTCGTACCCGTTCGACATCGTGAGGTAAGGATTCTCCCACAGGCCGAGGATGCCGAGGCGTTGAAAGTCGCGCGTCTGCCGCTTGAGGGCGTCGCCCGCGTGCTCGCGGCAGGCGCGGCGGATGCTCGTCGCGGGCATGCGCGATTTCTTCTCGCCGAGTTTCTTCTCGACGTACAATTCGATGGGCAGGCCGTGGCAGTCGTAGCCGGGCACGTAGGGCGCGTCGTAGCCCATCATCGTGCGCGACTTGACGACGATGTCTTTGAGAATCTTGTTGAGGGCCGTTCCCAGATGGATGTCCGCGTTGGCGTAGGGCGGCCCGTCGTGGAGGATGAACTTCTCGCGGCCCGCGCGCGAGCGGCGAATCAAATCGTAGAGTCCGAGTTCCGCCCACTTCTTCAAGCGCGCGGGTTCCGATTGGCCGAGATTGGCCTTCTGCGCGAAATTCGTCTTCGGCAGGTTGACGGTCTTCTTCAATTCAAGCGGTGTCTCAGTTGACATAAACGGCGGTTCACTTTCTCGCGTCGCGCGCCGCGCTCTTCGGCGAGTCGCAGCGGCGCTTCGTGAATTGATAATACTAGCCTACACACACTACAAACTAAAGCGCCCGAACCAGACTCTTCCTCGACGGAGAGAATGGCGCGGGCGCGTTGCGCTTCTGTTAAGGATGCGGGTTTAGCCGATAAACAATTCATCCTCTCCGTAGGTCTGATCGATCTGTTTCGGTTGGGGGGCGACCAGCACTTCGAGACCGCGCCGGACGCCCGCCATAATCGCCGCCAGTTCGCGCGCCGGGCGGACGATCTTTGAATTGAGGAAGGCGGTCGTACGCATCAACTGGCCGTGCGTCTCGTCTATCGAGCGACTGATCATCTCGACCTTTTCGCGCGCCATCTCGGTCGAGAGGCCGACGAGTTGTTTCATGTCGCGCACTTCGTCCTTGATGATCGCTACCGACTCGGAAAAGTGCAGCGTGGCGGTCGAGAGGTGGCCCGACATGACGTTGACCTGTTCCGCTATCTCTTTACCCTGCGCGGCGATCTGTCGTACCTGATCGGTGAGAGCACCGACGCGCTCCATCAACGGCTCAACCCGCTCCTCGACCCTCGACACCGTGCGCACAACGCGGCTCACGACGACGGCGATGGCGATCATCGCGACGGCGATCACGACGAAGGAGACGGCGACCACCACCATCACCCAGAACGCCGGATCGTTCGTACTCATTTGCAGTGCCAACATAAAAGAAAAGCCGAAATTGCGAGCCGTCTCGCCTGCCGGATTATTTCATCTCGCCTTCGTAGTAGGTCGGGGCCGGCTCCATCGCCGTGGATTCGGTGCGTCGTTTCTCGTCCCTGTAGGCGCGCTTGCCGGCTTCGATGGCCGCCGAGAGATTCTCTCCGCGCCGCGAGGC
>JBAVPI010000546.1:0-1560 GCA_049692915.1 Pyrinomonadaceae bacterium | reverse complement strand
CGAAGTCGTCGGCGAAGAGAGCGGCAGGCTCAGGCGTTGGCCGCGCCGACGGCTCGGCGAGCGGCCACGTCCAAGTGTGCAGCCCGCGGAAGGGCAGGCGCGTCTGGAGGCTGTAGGGCAGGTAGCGCCGCTCTTCATCGAAGACCTCGATTGTGAAGGGCACGCGCCGCGTCGCGAGCGCGTCCCAGAAGCCTTCATCTCCCGCGCCGGACTCGAAGGCGCGAAGGCCTGCCGCGCCCTGAACGACGTAGATGCCGGAGCCTGTATCGAAGGCGCGCGTGCGTCGCGCAGAGTTCGCCGTCGGATAGATTGTGACCACCAAACCGCCGCGCACGTGTGCGCCCGTCGCCGCGTCGCGGAAACGCAGACCGAGCGGAGCGACCATCGTCTGTCGTTCGATGATTGAATGGGGCGCGCTCACGTTGAAACCTTCGCGTAGTCGAACTCGCGCGTCTGCACCGCTTCGCCCTCCACGAGCGGGATGCCGGATTCGATCAGCACCATGCGCGCGACGTAAGGGACGGAGAGTGGTTGCAAAGATTTGAGCGGCTCGATGATGTAAGACATGTCCTGCAAAGAGAGCGGCTCGCAAATCAGTTCGACCGTTTCGTTGGGTCGAAACGTGTCGTGCTCAGGCCCGTAGTGGTTGAGCAGGCCCGCCGGAAGGATCATCACGTTCTGCAACTCGCGCATCGCCCAGCCGAGCATGCGCAGTTGACGGACGGCGTTCTTCGCCCACGGCGAGAGCAGAAAGTGCAGGTCTAAGGGAAGCGGCGCGCGGTAACGACGACCGTCCGGCCCCGTGCTCGGCGGCATGTTCCGCCGCGACGTGTTGACCGTCACGCGGTACGTGTAGATCGAAAGCCCCTCGGACATCGGCGGCCCTGAGTTGAAGTCGGCGGCTTGAAAAATATCGAAGCGCAGGTCGGCGAACTCCGTCTCGGCGCTCGCGTCTTTCAAAAGCCCGACGACCGCCAGCCCCGTCGCCGCAATCGCGGGAAATGTCGCCAAAGTATCTCCTTACCGGCGCGAGGGGCCGACTTCAACGCCCCTTATTCGACATCTGCGAACTCTGCAAGGCTCTCGACTTCAACCGCCTCATCCAACGCGACATGCGCGAGCGCACGCCGAACTTCACGCCGCTCGATTCCAGATATGGCGTGATGAAGGCGGCCAGCCCGTCAAGGTCTTTGAGGTATCTGCGCTCTCCACCGGGCACGTGCGTGATGTACCCGTGCCATACGATCCGGCCCGTGCGGCCCGGAGCTTGCTCAAGCGATAGCTTGATGATGAACGAGTGCATGCCCAGATTGGACAAGGGAGTGCAAGCCTCCAGCAGTTAAGATCATTCCCCAATCGAGACCGGGGCGCGCGCGTGTCGGCCCGCCTGAGCCGACCCATTCGCTTACCCTGCTCGAACGCAGCCGGTCATATAACAGACGCGCGGGCGCGCCAGCGTCTCTCTCGCGTCTGCCGAACGCCTTTCACTTCTGACCGAACGGCTTTCACTAATTCTGCGGGCAAAAGAGAGGGGCGCGCCGCACTCGCAAGATGTCTTTG
>JBAVPI010000545.1:0-2065 GCA_049692915.1 Pyrinomonadaceae bacterium | reverse complement strand
CCTGTTTCCCCCGCTGCTGGCGGGCCGGAGGGTAGAGCTGTTGAAGGAGGAGCAGGGCATAGAGGCTTTGGTGCAGGCGCTACGCCGTAAAGGCGACTATAGCCTCGTCAAGCTCACCCCGACGCATTTGGATATGCTGAGTCAAATGCTCAGGCCGGAAGAGGTGGTAGTCGCCGCGCGAGCGCTCATCATCGGCGGCGAGGCGTTGCGGGAGAAAACCCTCAGCTACTGGCGCACACACGCCCCGGAGACAAGACTCATAAACGAGTACGGGCCTACCGAGACGGTAGTCGGATGTTGTGTCTATGAGGTCGGCGAGGGTGAAGAGATCAATGGCTCGGTACCCATCGGGCGACCCATCGCGAACACGCAGATGTACGTGTTGGATGAGCAACTGGACATGACGCCGGTGGGAGTGGCCGGAGAACTCTACATCGGTGGAGTGGGGCTGGCGAGAGGATACGCCGGACAGCCTTCGCTGACGGCCAGACAGTTCATCCCCAACCCTTACGCACGGCAGGCAGGCGCGAGGCTCTATCGCACAGGCGACGTGGGGAGGTGGAACAGGCAGGGTGAGTTGGAGTACCTCGGCAGGCGCGACACGCAGGTCAAGGTGCGGGGCATGCGCATCGAGTTGGGAGAGATCGAGGCGGCCGTGAGTGCTCTGGGCGGAGTGGCTGAGGCAGCGGCGATGGTGCGGGAGGATCGGGCGGGAGACCGCAGAGTGGTCTGCTATGTGGTGATGGAGGGGGGCGAGGAGATAAACGTGGCGGAGATGCGGCGGCAACTGAGAGAGAGGTTACCGGAGTACATGGTGCCGTCGGCGATGGTGGAGGTGGAGCGAATGCCGGTGAGCGCGCACGGCAAGCTCGACCGTGCGAGGCTGCCCCAACTTGAAAAGTCGCACCACGAGCATGGAGCAGATTACGTCGCCCCGCGGACGCACGTGGAAGAGATGCTGGCTGCAATTTGGTCGGAGGTTCTCGGCGCGGAGTCTCTGAGCGCCCACGACGACTTTTTTGAACTCGGCGGGCATTCCTTGATAGCCACGCAGGTCATGTCGCGCGTCCGTGAAGCCTTCAACATAGAGCTGCCCGTCAGAAACCTCTTCGAGACCTCCACCATCGCCGGGCTAGCTCAAAGCATCGAGCAAGAACTCAGGGGCGGGCAGGACATGCAGACCGGCTCCATTGAGCGCATCGCGCGCGACGAAGACTTGCCGCTCTCCTTTGCACAGCAGCGCCTCTGGTTCCTCGATCAGTTGGAATCGCAGACGACGGCTTACAACATCCCGATTGTCATACGCTTCACCGGCGCGCTCAATGCCGCGGTGCTTGGGCGAAGCCTGAACGGAATTATCAGGCGTCACGAAATACTGCGGACGAATTTCCGCATGGTGAACGGGCGACCCGCGCAGGTCGTCACCCCTGCGCGCGAGTTGGAGCTTACGGAAATAGATTTGCGGGAGATGCTTCGGGCCGAGCGTGAAGGCAAGGCCGTGCAGCTGATGACCGAAGAGGCGCGCCAGTGCTTCGACTTGGAGGAAGGCGCGCTGTTGAGGGCCAGCCTCCTGCGGCTCGACGAGGAAGAACACATACTCCTCCTCACGATGCACCACATCATCTGCGACAGTTGGTCAATGGGAGTCTTCCTCCGTGAAGTGGCTGCGCTCTACGAGGCATACTCGTCGGAGAAGCCGTCGCCGCTCGGCGAACTCCCGCTCCAGTACGCCGACTATGCCGCGTGGCAGCGCGAGTGGCTGCAAGGCGAAGTGTACGAGAGGCAGTTGGAATACTGGCGCGGGCAGTTGGAGGGCAGCCCCTCGGTGCTGGAGTTGCCGACCGACCGGCCCCGCCCGCTCGTGCAGACGACTAACGGCGCACGCCAGTCAATAGACCTGCCGCTTGAAGTGTCCGAGCCGTTAAAGCGGCTGAGCCAGAAGGAAGGCGCGACGCTCTTCATGACGCTGCTCGCCGCCTTCAAAGTGCTGCTGAGCCGCTACACGGGGCAGACGGAGATCGCCGTGGGCACGCCCATCGCGGGCCGCAATCGCCCGGAAGTGGAA
>JBAVPI010000544.1:0-3224 GCA_049692915.1 Pyrinomonadaceae bacterium | reverse complement strand
GTGTACATGCGCGACCGTGGTTTCTATCGCGCCACGGTCGAATACGAGCAGCACCTCGACGTGACGAAAACGCGCGAGGCGATTCTTTATCGCGTCACGCCGGGCACGCCCACGCTGCTCGACGCTTTCAACATCAACGTCGCGGGCTTCGACGCCGCGAGCCTCCGTCCCGAACTGAAACTCCAACCCGGCGTGCGCTTCACGCAACAGGCGCTCGGCGAAGACATCGTGCGGCTGCGCAAGGCCATCATCGCCGCGGGCTTTCTCGCGCCTCGTCTGGGCGACCCTGATATCCGTCTCGACTCCGAGGCGAATCGCATCACCGTCACGCTCAACGGCTCGGTCGGGCCGAAGGTGACGGTGAGCATCGTCGGCTACGACTTGAAAGAGAAGCGGCAGCGAGAGTTGCTGCCGATCAAACGCGAGGGAACGATTGACCCGTCGGCAATCGTCGAGGGCGCGCGGCGTCTGCGCAACAGCCTGCAAGAGGACGGCTACTTCTTCGCCGAAGCGACCGCGGCCTGCACCGTCACCCCGCCGCTCCCGCCGAATCCCGGCGACGACGCGTTGGCCCTCGTCGGCGGCGACGAGCCGGACACCTGCGAACTCTTAAACCCGGACGAGTTGACGAATCGCGCCGTGGGCGTCACCTACACGGTCGAGCGCGGGCGGCGTTTCAAACTCACCGATATCCGCGTCGAGGGCACGAACAAGTTAACGCTCGAAGACGTGAGCGGCGATCTGCGCACACGCACGGCGACCGTGCTCGGCATCATTCCTTTTCTCGGTTACGGGCGCGGCTACACGAGCGAGGACGCGCTCGCGCAAGACCGCCGCATCATCGAAGCGCGGATGCGCGACCTCGGCTACCGGCAGGCGACGGTTAATGTCAGGCAGGGCGTCTCGCTCGAAGGTGAAAGTTTGATTATCACTTTCGCCGTCACCGAAGGGCCGCTCACGCGCGTCGCCGACATCGAGGTACGCGGCAACCAGATTTTCACCGCCAAGCGTCTGCTCGACGAACGCTGTCCGAAAGACCCCCTGCCCGGCGAATCGTGTCTGATTAAGGGCGGCGCTTTTTCGCGCACGGTGGCCCGCGCCGACGGCGAACGCCTACGCAATTTCTACGCGCGCACCGGCTACTTCGAGGCCGACGTGGAGACGGCTGTGATTGACCTGCCGCGCGCCGTCGCGAACGGCGACGAGCAGGTGCGGCTCGTCTATACGGTCACGGAGTCCGACAAGGTTTTCATTAATCACATCCTCGTCAACGGCATCGTGCTGACGAAAAAAGAGGCGATCCTGCGCGCGATTCCGATTCGCGAGGGCGAAGTTCTGCGCGCCGATCAACTCTCTGAGAGCGAGCGCGTGCTGCTCAATACGACCGACGCCTTTCGACAGGTCATCATTCGCACGGAACAGGCGGGCGAGAACGCCAGCGGCTTCAAGCGCCGCGATGTCATCATTGATGTGGAAGAGCGCCAGCGCATCACGACCGATTACATCGTCGGATTTTCGACGGACAACGGGCCGCTCGGCGGCTTCGAGTTGCGCAACTCGAACCTCTTCGGCGAGTTGCGGCAAGGCTCTCTGCGCACGCGTTTCAGCCGACGGCAGCAGTTAGTGCAACTCGAATATTTCGACCCGCGCTTTCAGCGTTACGGGGCCAAAGAATTCGCGCCGCTCACGCTCTCGGTTCAGTACCAGCGCGACACGAGCGTGACGCGATTTTTCCGCTCGACCATTGACCGCGGCGCGATGGGACTCGTGCAGCGCTTCGACGCCGACGGCAAACCCGTTGACGAGTTCGGAGCGCGCGTCAAAGAGCCGTCCATCAACCGCTTCACCTTCAACGCCGAAACGCAGCGCGACCTCGAACTAGTGACCTCGCCGTCGGGCGCGATTCGCAAGCGCAGCACAATCGTCCTGCGTTACAACTATGAAGACGTGCGGCTCTTCAATATCGACAGTTTGTTAATCGCCCCTGTGCTGCGCGCCGATCAGGCCGTGCGCCTCTCAAGACTCGGCGCGTCGTTTGCGCGCGACACGCGCGACCGCCAGTTCGACCCGACGCTCGGCGACCGCCTCTCCGTTGATTACTCGCTCGCCCTCAAGGCGCTCGGCGGCAACATCTCTTTCAGTAAGCTGCTGACGAGCTATCAGCGCTACTACAAATTCAACCGCGTGCGCGAAACCGTGCTCGCGGCCAACGTCCAGTTCGGGCTGGCAAAACTCTACGATCTGTCCGACCGCGACTCGAACGGCGTGATTGACGAGGCCGACCGGCGGCTGCCCATCAGCGAACGCTTCTTCTCCGGCGGCTCGACCACTTTGCGCGGCTTCGGCTTTGAAGAGGCGGGGCCGCGCGTCGTCGTGCCCGACTGCCTCTTCGGCGGCTCGGCGGCGAGTCCCTCGACGTGCGGCACGTTCCGCAACGAGAAGGGCGAACCCGTCCAACTCAATCCTTTCACAGTGCCCATCGGCGGCAACGCGCTCGCGGTCGTCAACCTCGAAGCGCGCGTCGGGGTGACGAAAGACGTACAGGTCGTGCCCTTCTACGATGGCGGCAACGTCTTCGAGAGCGTCAAAGACATCTTCGGCAACGGAGACAAGAACGTCACCGACCCGCGCCTGAAAAATCTGAGCGCCAAGTGGACGCACACCGCCGGACTCGGCTTTCGTTTCAAGACCCCGTTCGGCGCTATCGGCGTTGACTATGGCTACCTGCTCAATCCGCCGGAATTTCTGATCCCGCAGGCCGACGGCAGCTTCGCCATTCAGCGACTCAGGAAGGGTCAACTTCATTTCCGCTTCGGCCAGACTTTTTAAGATGAAGGCAGAAGAAACAACGACGGGGGACGGGGAACGGGGAACGGGGGACGACGAGGATTCTCCGGCTCGCACGCGTCGGCTGTCTGCGCTTCAACTGCTCTGCTTCGCGCTCGTCTTTTTCGTCGCGGTCGGCGTGCGCGTTCTCGCGTGGCAGGATGCACGACTCGAAGGCGGGAAGGTGCAGACCTACGTCAGCGATGATTACAAGCGTGTCGCGTCGCTTCTGCGCGAGGGCGGTGCCGGTGGATTCCTGAGCAAGACTTCGCCGCTCGCAGACCTCAACACGTTGGGACACCCGCCGGGTTATTCGATTCTACTCGCGCTGGTCGGAGCGTTGCCCGGCAGGTCGGACGCCGGAATCAAGTTCGTTCAAATCCTCGCGGACGCCGCCG
>JBAVPI010000543.1:0-2891 GCA_049692915.1 Pyrinomonadaceae bacterium | reverse complement strand
GTGGCGGACGTGGCGTTGATGCGCCGGACGGTCGGGCCGGGCATGGGCGTCAAGGCGGCGGGCGGCGTCAAGGGCATGGATGATGCGCGTGCGATGATCGAGGCGGGCGCGACCAGAATCGGCGCTTCGGTCGGCGTCAAGATCGCGCAGGAAGCGGCGGGCATTAAGAGCAACGTCGCCGCTGCCGCTTACTGACGTGAGATGAAGCGTTCGAGCGCAAGGCGGGTGAGAGAAATTCAAGAGGGTTGTCGGAAGTTTCGCCGCGCGTGTTCTTGATACGCGCGGCGTTTTGCGTCTATGCTGCGAAGGCTCTGATTTCAAACTACACTCTGGACGGTGAAAAGCGATGGCGGAGAAGAAGCACAGCATTCTGGCGGTGATTCTCGGCGGCGGCGCGGGCACGCGTCTGCATCCGTTGACGTTGATGCGCTCGAAACCGGCGGTGCCGCTCGGCGGCAAGTATCGTCTGGTGGATATTCCCATCTCGAACTGCATCAACTCGGACGTGCTGCGCATGTTCGTCCTGACGCAGTACAACTCGGCTTCTCTCAACCGTCACATCGCGACCACCTATCGCTTCTCGCAGTTCTCCAACGGCTTCGTCGAGATACTCGCCGCCGAACAGACGCCGCATAACCCGCAGTGGTTTCAGGGCACGGCGGACGCCGTCCGGCAGGTGCTGCCGCACATGAGCGATTGGGGCATAGACACGCTTCTCATCCTCTCCGGCGATCATCTCTACCGGATGGACTACAGGAAATTTCTCGCGCGCCACTTCGAGACCGACGCGGACGTGACCGTCTCGGTGATTCCATTCCAGCGCGAAGCGGCGGAGGAGTTCGGGCTGTTGAAGGCCGAAGCGGACGGCAATATCATCGAGTTTAAGGAGAAGCCGAAAGGCGAAGCGCTCGAACAGATGCGCGTTGATACGACCGCGTTCGGCCTGAGCGCGGAAGAGGCCGAGCGCCGCCCGTTCCTCGCCTCGATGGGCATCTACGTCTTCAAGTTCGACAAGCTGCAACAACTTCTTTCGCAGAACGAGGGTTGGGTGGACTTCGGGCGAGAAGTGATTCCGGCGGCCATCAAGTCGGGCAAGGTACAGTCATTCCTCTTCGACGGTTACTGGGAAGACATCGGGACGATTTCGGCCTTCCACGCCGCCAATCTAGACATGACCGCGCCGCTTCCGAAGTTTAACTTCTTCGACACGGACGCTCCCATCTACACGCGCGCGCGGTATCTGCCGCCGTCGAAGATGAATAATTGCGAGGTCAACAATTCGATCATCAGCGACGGTTGCATACTCAACCGCGCCGTCATCAATCGCTCGCTCATCGGCCTGCGGACGCGGATAGACTTCGGCGCGAACATCGAAGACTCGTACCTGATGGGCGCAGACTTTTACCAGTCGCTCGAAGAGTTGGAAGCCGACGCGGAGTCCGGCAGGCCGCACATCGGCATCGGGCAGGGAGCGGTCATTAAGAACGCCATCGTTGACAAAAACACGCGCATCGGCGCGGGCGTGCGCCTCGTCAACGAAGCCGGAGTCCGCGACGGCGAAGCGCCCGACGGCAGTTTCTACATCCGCGACGGAATCATCATCGTCGCCAAAAACGCCACCATCGCGGACGGCACCGTCGTCTGAAGCGGCGCATCTTTGAGAAGTAAGTTTCAAACCTCGAACACCGCAGACACAAAGGGCACAGTCAATAAAATGACTGTGCCCTCTGTCTCTCTGCGGTTAATTCTACTCGCCCGTTATTTGTTGAGACGGCCCGAAGCCAGTAGTTGTTTGCGAAGTTCGAGCGGCGGGGTCGTTCCCTTGTTGGCCGCGTCCTGCGTGATGGTCAGCGTGCCCCCGCCGGAAGGTTTGTAGATGTAGCTGTCGCGTGCGCGGACGACGAGGTTGGGCCGCTTGACGCGCACTTTAATTTGACGACGCTCGCTGCTCGCCGACTGCTTTGAAGGGTAGTAGCCGAGGCTGTATTGGCGTCGCAACTCTTCTGCGATGTTGTTGAAAGCCTCTTCGATGTAGCGCAGATCGTCGGCCTGATAATGACGCCCGCCGCTTTTGGCGGCCATCTCGCGCAGGTAGTCGCCCGCACGCCGGTAGTCGTCGCGTGATGTGCCGACGCCGCCGCCACCGCCGCCTGTTCCAATCGGAGGATAACGGCCCGTCGAGCCGCCGATGATGATTCCGATGATGCCGGGAAGCGGCGAGCGCGGGACGCCGGGCCAGTTGCCGCCACCGCCGCCCGCTTGATGCTGATCGCTGTAGGTGTCGTACTGAATGGGATAGATGAGCGCGTCGAGTTCTTCGGCGTCCGCGACGTTGCTGCGATAGCTGGCGTGCTTGCTCGTCGTATCCACGCCGTCGGTGAAGAGGACGATGGCCTTGCGTCCCTGAATCCGGTTGAGACGCTGCTTGATGACGAAATCAACGGCGTCGTAAAGCTTCGTGCCCTCGCCGGTGTGCGTGCTGCGGATGGCGTTGCGGAGCGCGCGGCGGTCGCTCGTCGCTTCGGAGAGGACGCGTATCTGGTCGTCGAAGGAGACGACGAGGACGCGGTCGTCGGGTCGCAGTTGATCCACGAAAGCCATCGCTGCGTTCTGAATGTCTTCGATCTTAAAACGCGTCGAGCCGCTCGTGTCAATCACGAGTGCGACGGTAAAAGGCTGCTCGGTGGACGCGAAATAGGCGACCTCCTGCTCCGCGCCGTCTTCCAGAATCCTGAAATCCTCTTTCGTCAAATTCGGGATGAAACGACCATCGCGATCCAAAATGCTGACGGGAATCGTGACGAGCGCGGTGTTGACGCGCACGACCTCGTCATCGCCGACCTCTTCAGACACTTCCCGCGTGCGGGGCGCGTTGGCGGACGGGCTGACCG
>JBAVPI010000542.1:0-3988 GCA_049692915.1 Pyrinomonadaceae bacterium | reverse complement strand
GCGCCGCTCGTCGCGTTATTGCTCGCGCGACTGTGGCGCGGAGGGAAAGCATGGCGCGCGTGCGGGGTTGCGGCGCTGCTGGTGTTGACGCTCGCCGGTTCGCTTGACGTGTGGCGCGTCGCGTCGGGCGCGGTGGAGCGACGCGTCTTCGATTCGGACGGCGTGGCGCTCGCGGAACTCGTCAAGCGCGAGACCGCGCCGCGTTCACTGATTCTGCACGCGCCGACTTATAATGATCCGATTTATCTGTCGGGCCGCCGCACGTTCCTCGGCTATCCGGGCCATCTCTGGTCGCACGGGATTGATTACGCGAGCCGCGAGGCCGAACTCAGACGCATCTACGCGGGCGCGCCCGACGCGGCGGCCTTAATCGAGAAAGGCGGCATCGAGTACGTCGTCGTCGGGCCGCTCGAACGCGAAGAGATGTCGAAGACCGGGCAGAGAATCAACGAAGCGTTCTTCGCAAACTTTACGAAAGTTGGGGAAGCCGGTGCCTACCGCCTCTACAAAACAGGGAAGCCGTAAAAAATCGCGCGCGACCGCAAACGCGAAAGCGTCGGCACGCGCGGGTGAGCGACAAAGCATGACGGCAGCGCCGCGACCCGCCCTGTCCGAGCTATCGGAGCGGACTTGGCTCGTCGCGTCCGCGTGCATTCTGCTCGCCGCCGCCTGCCTGCGCCTCTACGATCCGGGGCTGAATCCGCTGCATCACGACGAGGGCGTCAACGGCTTCTTTCTCACGTCGCTGCTCCGGCAGGGGCGCTACACCTATGATCCGAGCAACTATCACGGCCCGACGCTCTACTACATCACGCTGCCCTTCGTCGCCCTGCTCGGCCTGAAGACTTACGTCATACGCCTTGTGCCGTCACTGTTCGGCATCGGGATTGTGTGGCTCGTGCTCTGCCTGCGACGCTACATCGGCACGACGGGCGCGCTCGTCGCCGCCGCGCTCATCGCCGTCTCGCCGGGCGCGGTCTATAACTCGCGCTACTTCATACACGAATCGCTGTTTGTCTTTTTCACGCTCGGCATCGTCGTTGCCATGCTCTGGTTTTACAAGACGGGACAGGCGTTATATCTGATGCTCGCCGCCGCGTCCGCAGGCTTGCTGTTCGCGACAAAAGAGACGCACTTCGTTTCGGCGGGCGTCCTCGTGCTCGCGACGCTGACGGCTTCGGTTTACGTCAGCATCACGGGCGGGCGCGATGACCGCAACCTTACGGGCGAGAGGCGCGGCACGCGAACTCAACTCCCCTGGGATGCACAGGGCGGCGAAAGCACGGAAGCGCGTGGCATCTTCGCGCCGTTCGGCGATGCAAGCCGCACCAATGTGTTGCTGCTGTCGGCGCTGGCGCTGTTCGTCGTCATCAACGTGCTCTTGTATTCCTCTTTCTTCACCAACCAGAAAGGCATCATGTGGGACGCCTTCGAGGCGTTCGGCAAGTGGCGGGACACGGGCACGAGCGACTTTCACAAAAAGCCCTTCGACACATATTTCAAGTGGCTCTGGCAGGAAGAAGCGCCGATCTTCGTGCTGGCCTGCGCGGGCGCGGCTGTTGCTGTGCTCCAACGATTCAAGAATCGTTTCGCCGTCTTCGTCGGCGCGTGGGCCTTCGGGATGCTGCTCGCCTACTCGCTGATTCCGTATAAGACGCCGTGGCTGATGCTGAACTTCACGATCCCTTCGGCCATCGTCGGCGGTTACGGGGTTCAAGTGTTCGACGATTGGTGTCGTCGCAAGAATCTGACGCGCGCGCCCGCGCTCCTGCTGGCGGGTTGCGCCCTCGCCGTGTGCTCGTACCAGACGTTGGTGCTCAACTTCCGCGAGTACGACAACGACGCGTACATTTACGTCTACTCACACACGCAGCGAGGCACGCTCCAACTCGTCGCCGAGGTCGAGCGTCTGGCCGAGCGCGCGGGGACGGGGAAGGAGACGGCGATCAGCCTCTCGTCGCCGGACTACTGGCCGCTGCCGTGGTACTTCCGCGATTACAAAGGCACGGCTTTCGATTCGCAGGTCAAGTCGTCATACGACGCACACCAGACGCCCATCGTCATCGCCAGAGAGAGGGACGCCGGGAAATTGCGCAGCTTGCTCGGCCAGAACTACAGGCAGGACGGTGCGCTCTACGCGTTGCGGCCCGGCGTCCAACTCGTCCTCTTCGCGCGCCGTGACCTTCTGGAATGATCGGTCTAAAACTTACAGGGGAACTAAGGACTATTGATGAAAGCGAAACTTTACGCTGTCCTTCTCGTCGCGGCCACGTATGGGCTGCTCGCGCCTCTCGCGTTTTCATCGCGCGCCGCGCAGGGTGAAAAGTCACGCGCAGGACGTGAGGAAGAGTCACGCGAAAAACGTGAAGAGCACGGGCGCGAGGCGCGAGGCCGGAAGACGCGAGAGTCACGAACATCCGTGCTCGGCATCCGTCTCGAATCGAGCATCGAAGACGTGCATCGCCGCCTGAAATCGCTCTGCACAATTGGCGGGCGCGACACGCGCGACGGCGGTCGCAGGGAAGGCTGCACCCTGACGAAGACGGAGTTTTCGTCCGTCGCGTACCAGACGGACAAGGAGGGTCGCGTCCGCTGGGTGACGGGCTTTGTGCGTCCCGGCAAGGAAATTCCTTTTTCCAAACTTGGTGACCTCGCCCGCGCTTCCTACAAAAACGATTCGCAGGTGATCTGGAACATTGAGACCGGCGGCGGTGAGAGCTATCGTCTCATGGCGAAGGGGCCGGGTGGCAAGGCGCGCGTCGTCTCTCTCATCTCTCTCGGCCAAGAGGAAGACTGAGCGCCCGCCCCCTCCAGCATCTTCCTCGCCGGAGAAGCAGAGCGAACTACGAAGCGCTGTAGTATTTACTATCGGCGCGTCCCGTGCTATAAAAATTCCCAGCTAACCCGACAAACCCAATAGACCGACTCCCCCCTTTCAGTACTCCATACGTGCGCGCGAGGCCCATCTTGCCAGTTTGCCGGCGCGTTGCTTACGGCACGATCTCTTTCATGTCGTCCGGGCGTTTCAGTCACACCTAAGGAGCCTTCGCAATGCAATCGAATAACAGGGAATCTTTTAAGACGGCGGGCGATAAACCTCACCACTTCGGCGGGCGCGCAACCGCACACGGACGGGCGGGCACGGGTAAGCGACGACGCCGCGGCGGCGGACGGGTGTTCGGTGTCCTCAACAACTCGGCCCGGCCCGCGCTCATCGGCTTCCTGATTTTCACGCTCGTCTCACTTCTAGTGCCCATCTCGGCGATTCGCGTCGGGCAGGTGGCCGTGGCTGCGAGTCCCGCGTCCGGCACCATCTCCACCATCGGCCCCGTCGTGCCCTTCACGGGAGCGTGGAACGGGACAGCGACGGGCACAGGCTCCGCCAACGGGGAGAGCACCTGCGTCGAAGGAGTCAACTGCGACACCTTCAGGCTGACGGTCGCGCCCGGCGACTACACCGGCAAACTCATCGCCGTCAAAATCGCGTGGACAGTTCCCGCGAACGATTACGACTTGTACATTCATAAATGTCCGACGCCCGCCTCCACTATCGCGCAGTGCAACGCGACCGCACCCGTCGCGCAGGACGGGCAGGGCGCGCCCCAGACGGAGGAGAACGCCGCCGTTGACCCGTCCTCGACGGGCGTGGGCGACTATACGATTCACGCCGTCTACTTCACGACCTCCGGCCCTGCCGATCAGTACCACGGCACCGTGGCGCTCAAAGACAAAAATGTGTCGCGCTCGGCCAACTACGTCTCCGGCGGCATCACGTTCAGTCCCAGCGTGACGACCAAAGCGCCCGCCACGGCTCGCGACGGCGAGCCGAGCAGCCGCACGGACAAACTCGGCAACTTCTACGTCTCCGGCATCAGAGGCTTCCCGGCCGGCGTCGATCTCTGGTACGCAGACCTCCAGCCGGGCAGCCCGACCTACGACCCCTTCATGCGCAGCTACGTCTATCGCGGCCAGCCCGACGCCTTCAGCC
>JBAVPI010000541.1:0-7450 GCA_049692915.1 Pyrinomonadaceae bacterium | reverse complement strand
GCCGGAACGTGCGCGCGAGATGCTTCGGGGCGGCAAGGAGTATCTGGAAAACCTCCTGCGTCCCGTTGACCCGTCTTATAGATGCGTCGCCTTCCGTGCAGGCTCTTCGGTCATCGCGCCCTCGCCTTTTATCCTCGGTCTGCTCGCCGATCTCGGCATCGTGTTCGACCTGAGCATCATCGGGGGGATGAGCGCCGACACGAAAAACCTCCGCTTCGATTACCGGAACTGCGAAGAGAGCCTCGTCCCCTACTACCCGCGCATGGATGACGCGCGCCGGGTCTCCGGCAAGCGGGAGCCAATCGTCTGCGTGCCGCTCTTCCATTTCTACGGGTCGCGTCGCCGCGTCTTCGCGCAGACCGTCTCTGTAGCGTTGGGTAAGGCGCGCGAAAGGTTGTCGCGAAGAGGGACGAACGCAGGCACCGACGACGGGGGTTACGCGGGGCAAGAGTGGATGGAAGCGAGGCATGCGTCAACGCTCCTGCGCGTTTACGATAAAGCGATCAAGCCCTGTCTGAAGGGCAAGCACCTGACCGCCGACTTGAGTAGATTGAGCTACCCTTTTCTCCGCGAGATGCTGCGGGACATCAGGCGGCGTGCTGCCGCGAGCGGGCTAAGTGAGATGCCCGTGATTCTGACGAATCATACGAAGTACGTGGAAGATTTCGCGCCCATCGAACGCTTTATCGGCGATGCGGCGGCATCCGAAGACATCAAATTTCTGACCCTCTCCGCGTTGGCCTCGAAGATACGGAGCGGGCAATTCCAAGTCAAAATAGCCGCATCTCGCGACCGGCCTGTTTTTTAGAATAGACCGCGCTCGGATAGACCGTGATGCCGTCCTTCGCCAGCCGCAGCATCTCGTCAAATAATTTCGGCGCATCGGCGCGGAAGAACTTCATTCCGTTGATGGTCAAGTCGCGGCAGGCCGCGCCGGAGACGTGTGCCCTCATGTATCGCGGGATGTCGTGGACGACGGCGCGCATGTCGTGGGCATAAGTGCGAACGATTTCCGTTTCGCCTCGATAGTTGACGCATCGCGCCTCGAAGATGTGGTCGTGATAGACGCGCACGGGGAAAGAATCCTTGAGCGCATCGTCCACGCAGTAGACGAAAGAGAGCCTGTTGGTGGAGACGCCGAGGCCGATAATCTTGGCGCGTCGCTCGATGAGTTTGAAGTAGGGACTGCCGGTGTCGTAGGGGTATGGCGAGTTCTGGTGCGTCCCCGTCAGTTCGCGGGCGGACGGCCCGATGGCGCAGACGGATTTCGTCGGATGCAGACTTCTGACAGCCCCCTTTTGACGGCGCGCGAACTCGTTGAGAAGGCCGGTGTATGAGGGCGTTTTC
This sequence comes from Pyrinomonadaceae bacterium, assembly GCA_049692915.1. Classification (GTDB taxonomy): domain Bacteria; phylum Acidobacteriota; class Blastocatellia; order Pyrinomonadales; family Pyrinomonadaceae; genus JAIVJG01. The sequence continues at coordinate 6,103 of JBAVPI010000541.1, read as the reverse complement.
CTCACGTCGAAAATTTCTCCGCGCAGCAGGTACTCGTAAGAGGATATTCGCTGGTTCGAGTATGTCGGGAAGAGGATCGTGCCTTGCGGCCCGACGGCTTCGCGGACGAGTGAGAGCACGCGGTAGAAGGGAAAGCCGAGGTTAAGTCGGTCAACCGAACTGTGTACGAAGACCGTATCGCCTGCGACGAGGCCGAGGTCGTCGGCGAGGATGCGCGCAAAGTCGCTCTCGGACAGTTGGGGCAGGCGCGCAATTTTCGCGCGTCGCAACTTTCTGGCGGCGCGCGCGACGGCGGCGGAGATGCCGTGCGGGAGAAGTTTTTCGGCCAGCGCACGGACGCTCATCGTCTCGCCTTCTTGAACCGCGCGGTGTGCTGTGCGTCGTTGACGACGGTGATTTTAACCGGCACTTTGTAGTTCCTGAGCCTGCGACGGCAATGCTGTTTGATCTCGCGGATGAACTCTTTGCGGCGCGACTCTTCGAGACGGGCCGCTGGCGTGACGCTGGCGCAGACGATGTGGCCGGTAATCAGATTCTTCTCGCCATAGACCGTGACTTCGGCGACGCCCTCCATCTCCTGTATGACATTTTCCACTTCCGCCGGATAGACCTTCTCGCCGCCGACGTTGATGATCTCGGACTTGCGCCCCAGTATCTTGATGAACTCTCCGTCCACTTCGACGGCGTCGCCGGTATTGAACCAGCCGTCTTCGGTAAAGGGACTCGGCGCGTTGAGATAGCCGAGCATCGCGGACTTCGCTTTGATCTGGAGGATGCCTTCCTGCACGCGCGTCTCGTAACCCTCGCCGCCGATTTTCACCCAGAGCGAGTCCGAACTCTTCGACTTCGAGCGGAGGATGCCGACCTCCGACAACCCGTAGGTCTGTTGCAGCGTAATGCCGGGAAACAACGCGTGAAAGCGTCGGAGCGTGCTCTCCGGCATCGGCTCGGTTCCGTAAGTAATGGTTTTCAGCGAGCCGGGGTCGTGCCGCTTGTAGGCTTCGCTGATGAGGACGAGATTGAGAAACGTCGGCGAGGTCGGCAGCAACTCGACCCCGTATTTTTCGACGGCGCTCAACACGGCGTCGGGGCTGCGTTCCTGAAGTGTAATCATGCAGCCCGCGTTCGAGAGCGTGTAGAGCATCGTGTTGACGCCGCCGATGTGGTCGTAGAGCAGGAACGCGATTGTCCTCAGCGCGCGTCGCCGGACTTTGAACTTCTCCAACAGCCAGAGCAGATTATGGACGGCGGCCTTGCTCTCGCCGGTCGAGCCGGAAGAGAAGAGCACAAGGCCGGGATGCCCTGCGTCGCGCAATCTCAGGTAAAGCGGATGCGTCGCGACGGTGTCGGCAAGAGTCTTGAACGTCGCGGCGTCATCCCTGTCAATCGAGATGGAGACTTCGCCCTGCGCCACGCGGACGAACTCCTGTTTCTGCGCGCTGACGGATTCGGTGAGAGGGACGATGATGCACCCGTGATCGGCGAGCGCGATGAAGAGGGCGACGGCGTTCGGCGAGAAGTCGGCTTCGAGAATCACGACCGCGCCGCGCTCGATTTTTTCCGCGTCGAGTCGCTCGCGCCAGAAGTCGAAACGCTCCAGCAGCCATGCGTATGTACAGGCGCGGTCTTTCCAGACGACGGCCTCATCTACGGCGTGCGTGCGCCAGACCTCTAGCAGAAAATCAACGAACATCAGACCCCGCCGAGGAAAAGCACTTGCCCTGTGACGAAGTCGCTTTCGGGTTGAATAAAGAAATCAATCACGTTCGCCACGTCTCTAAACTCTCCCATTCGCCTGATCGCCTGCCGCGCGATTAGTTTCTCGATTTTCTCCGTCGGCACGCCCTTAATCAGAGCGGTCTGAATCGGCGTCGGGCCGACGGCGTTGACCGTGATGCCGAAGTCGGCCAACTCGCGCGCGGCGATCTGCGTGAAGCTGATGACGGCGGCTTTGGCGGCGGCATAGACGGCCTCGCCTTCGAGTTTGAGCGGCGTGGCGACGGTGGCGAAGTTGACGATCCTGCCGAAGCGTCTGCGCTGCATGAGACGCGCGGCCTCGCGGCAGAGCAGGAACGTGCCGATGAAATTCGTCTCCATGACGTTGCGCGCGACTTTGGCGGGAGTCAGCAGCAGGTGATTCATCGAGGCGATGCCCGCGTTGTTGACGAGCACGTCGAGCCGCCCGTGCGCGCGTGCGATTCCGGCGAGCATCCCTTTGACGGCCCTCTCGTCGCAAACGTCGAGGCGAAGATGCGTGTAGTCGGCGGCGTCGCAAGCGGAGTCCCCGCGGCTACAGCCGACGACGATGTAACCTTTCGAGAGATAGTGCGTGACGAGGTATGCGCCGATGCCGCGGCTCGCGCCGGTGATGAGAATGACACGCTGTTTAGTCGCCGTTGATTCCATTCTCTTTCAACAGGCCGGAGACGTATTCGGTGAATGTGCCGATGGTGCGGAAGGGGCTGTTCTGCTGCGAGAGCGCCGCTTCGTCCGTGATGGTGATTGACGTGGAGAACTCGTCGTTGATCTGTTCCTCGGCTTCCATGATGAAGTTGACGAGGTCTATTGATTCGAGCTTGCTCGACTTACCGTAGAGCGGGGCATCGGGCGACTTCTCAAGCGAGACGCCCCCCGGCAGGGTCTTGTTCAACTCGTCCACCGCGCGATGGACGGCCCCCTTGATTCTCTCCTGACTCGACATGCATCTCTCCTTCAATTTGGCTGCCGCGCATTTTAACCCAGCGAGCCGCGAGATGCATTACAGGGGGCTTCTCGTCAATCATTCATCGTACTCGTCCGAACCCTGCACCCAGAGGAAAGATTGTATGTCCATCATGTCGCGCGGGTGCAGGTCGCGGAGGTCGCGGCACACGTCGCCCGCGAACTTCAGAAGGCCGGAGTAAATCTCCCACGAGGGGCGCGACTTGTACTCGAAGTCGTATTCGTATTCGCGTGCGGCGGCGCGCGTGACGTTGGGTTTGAGGAAAAAGTGCGTGCGCGGCTGCGCGATAAAGCCGAAGACTGTGACGAGCGGCCACGTCAGCACGCGCGTCTGCCTGCGCGGAAGTCCCTCGACGACCCCGCACCAACGCTCGAACTTGCGCGCGAGGTCGCCCGCGCCGTGCAGGAATTCGTAGAGACCTTCGGCGAAGGCGCGCGCGCCCTCCGTTGATTTCACGGCGTCGCGCAGGGCCATCTTCTCGAAAGAGAAGAGAAGGTTCGTGCGCGATTCGATGCGGACGGCGCGCGCGGCGACTTCCGCGAACTCTTTAGCTTTGAGCAGGCGTCGCAACTCGTCGCGTCCGAGGGTCTTCTCCCAAGCCTCGTGCGCTTCCCACTTGTAGCCCCGCTCCCAAGAGATGTACTTGTCGTCTTGAAAGCCTTCGGGAAAGAACTTTAAGAATTTGCGGCGGCAGCGCATCGCCCCCGCGGATGTGCCGGACGATTCGGTGGGCGCGGCTTTCTTTGCGGCGGCGGATTTGCGTGTAGCCATCTCTCCTGACCTCCCTTGCGCGATACGATTTTGAACTTGCGCGATACGATGTTGAAGTTGAGTCAGGTATTTAATAAGGCAGAGTGCGTGCGGGGTCAATAGCGGGCGATAGTATGTGAATCAAATGGGAGTCTTGAAAAAAAAACAGAGGGCACGGCTTCCGTTTGAAGCGTGCCCTCCGTGTTTCAAGTTTCGGGACTGACTTTTAGTAGCCCCTGTAACCGTCCTCGTAGCCGTTTGCGAAGGCTTCGCGGAAGTAGCGACGATAGACTTCGCGGTCGCCGTCGCGCGAGTTGTAGTCCTTCGTGGCCTTCTGGTATTCCTTCTCGTCCTGATAATCGAATTGACGATTCTTGCTGCCGTCTTTGCGTCCGGCCTTGTTGCCTTCGTTGTAGCCCGCGTTGAGGGCCGTCTGTCGAAGCTGATTCGAGCCGCCGTAGTTACCGTAGCCGTCCCAGTCGCGCCCGCGCCTGCGATAGTTGCGGTCGCGGCGTCTCTGGTCGCGGTCGTTGTCGTCTCTCTGGCCGTATCCGCCGTTGTTGCGGTCGTTGCGGTCGTCGCGTTGAACCGCGTAGGCCTGCGACAGATTGACGCGCGCCTGTCCCGCGAAAGCGAGTGCGGGCAGCGCGAGTAAAGCTGCGAAGGCCAGCATCACCGACCTCGTGTACAAACTCTGTTTTGTGCTTCTCATCTCTGTTCTCCTCAATTTGTTCGACCACCCGGCTCGTCCTGCATTGTCCGGCGGGCAGAAACCTCTGTGAAGAGGGTTAACAATCACCGTGCCGCGTGTTTAAGAAGCGGGAATGGCGGGTAAACGCAAGCTTTTCGCCATTCGTTTGTCTTCGATTTGTACGAAATGGCCCACGCGCCGTACCGTATCGTGCGCCTCAATGAGCGTCGGGCGGCGCGGGCTGTCCGGTTTGAGTGGGGGAGGCGCGGGGCGTGCGCGCGACGTGCTTGGCGCTCAGCCACGCGGCGAGCGTGGCGTGATCGGTGGCGAAGACGTTGCGGACGAGGGCGTCCAACTCGCGCACGATGCCCATGCCGTGCTCGACGGAATCTTCTATCGCTGCGGTGGCGGCGACGTGTGTGCCGCGTCCCTGAATTTTACCCGTGATGGCGGACTCGAAAGCTGCGATGTCGGCCTTCAAGTCTTCGATGAAGTCTGCGGGCAGACCCCTCTTGACGAACTCTGCCTTGAACATCACGGCTTCAACGGCGAAAGAGCGCGCGGTGCTGAGAAGCGACTGATCCGTGAATTTGCGCTGGACGCGAAATTTGTCTTCGACGCCGGGCTGCGAGGATGCCATCGCGCGGGCCGTGCGGCTGATGGCTTCCAGATCGCGTCGCAGTTCATCGCGCACGGACGCCTTACTCGTCGTGCTCTGTTTGGCGGAACTAAAGCCCGTCACCTGATCGGAGGCGTGTTTATCGAGGGTTGTGATGTCGGCGTCGAGGGCGTTGAAGAGGCCGCCGCCGTAGGATGCGGGAGGGAATGTGACGGCCTGCGCCGCGCCGAACTCGCGCACGTTGAGAAACATTTCGTACCTGCGTCTGTCCAAGTCGTTCATGAGGCTACTCCTTTGTGGTTAAGTGGCGAGGAAACGGGGTGGATAGCCGGAGGAGCGAAGGAAACCTGCGGCCTGTGAAGTTGCGTCAAATGACCCCTGCCCAGAGCGCCGGAATTATAACGCTTTCAGCCCGCATCTCAAGAACTTTTTGGCCCATGCCACGCCGGCGCACGGGATTCTGTGAGATTTCGCACCGGCGCGGGCATTTCGCATCCGAAAAAAGGCATTTTCACTGTGGAAATTGGCATTCCCACTATGGAAATTGACATTCTCACACTGGAAAGAAACATTCTCACAGTGGAAAGAGACATTCTCACAGTGGAAAGAGACATTCTCAACATGGAAACTAGCATTCTCGACATGGAAAGAGGCATTCTCGCAGTGGAAATTGGCATTCTCACAGTGGAAAGAGACGTTCTCACACTGCCCGACGGCATTCTCAAGCTGGAAAGAGACACTCTCACGCCGGAAAAAGGGATTCTCACACGGGAAAGAGTCGTTCACACGCCGGAAAGAGAGGTTAACAGGATGGAAACGGGCATTTCACACGCCCGAAAAGGCAGCTAAAACATTTCCGCGAGACGCGCCAGCGCCGTTTGAACTTCCGTTGATTTTTCGTTGATGAAGGAGACAAGTTCTTCGGGAGTGCGTTTGTCGGTGGTGTCTCTGGCGTTCGGGTTGACCGCTTTCAAATCATAGACGGCATTTTCGATGGCCTCGGCTCTGGCCTTTTGCTCGCGGGCCGCGATGTCAGAGCGCGTGGCTTCGCTTTGCAACTCTTCAAACTGTTTCTTCTTTTCCTCCGAATCTTTTCTGATGAGCTTGGCGCGGTCGCGAAGCCGCAGGGCTGCGGCTTCATGCTCACGCGCCTTTTCTTTGAAGGGAGCGGAGCGGCGGCGCGCGTCTTCGCGGCGCGCGGTGAAATCCATCGTCCAGCTTCGTTCGCTGTCGGCGCGTTCCGGCAGCAGGCGAAAGAAGTCGTCGAATTTGTCGAGCGTGAGTGGCGTCTTCTTGCCGATCTTGATGTCGGATAAATCGT
>JBAVPI010000540.1:0-2731 GCA_049692915.1 Pyrinomonadaceae bacterium | reverse complement strand
GGGCGCGCGCCATTGTCGTCTCGCCGCCGACGAAACCGAGCGCAAAAAGCTCTGGGCCGCGCGCAAGGGGGCTTTCGGCGCGATGGGACGCATCGCCCCCGACATGATGTTGCAGGACGCAGTCGTCCCGCGCTCGCGTCTGCCCGGAGTCCTCGCCGACACATACCGCATCGGCGCGAAATATCGCCTGCGCATCGCCAACGTCTTTCACGCCGGAGACGGTAATCTGCACCCGTTCATCTCCTTCGATTCGAGAGATGCCGACGAAGTGGCACGCGTCAAAGAAGCGGGCCGCGAAATCATGGAGACGTGCGTCCGCGCGGGCGGCACGATCACGGGCGAGCACGGCGTCGGGCTGGACAAGAGCGCGTACCTGCCGCTTATTTTCTCGCCGGAAGATTTGGGCGCGATGCTCCGCGTCCGCGCGGCCTTCGACCCGACGAATTTGTGCAATCCCGGCAAGATTATTCCCCTCCTCAAAGGCTGCGGCGAGGGCCGCGTCGTCGTTTCAAATAACAGGAGACAGCAGCACATTGATGGCGAAACCGCGCGCGCAATAGAGACTGCGGAAGCCGGACGCGAGGCTGTCGAAGCTACGCACGCAAACGCTCCGCGCCTAATGCAACCCGATTCTTTAACGACGAACACAACACAAACGCCGCGCACTTCTCAGCATGGCCCTCGACCGCTCACGATTGAACGCGTTGGCAATTCACTGGCTGATATCGTCGGGCCGGAGCATGTCGAAACTCGTGATGAGAGTCGCGGCGCATTCGTCGTCTCACCGGCTTCGATTGAAGAGGCATGCGAAGTGTTAAGAGTCGCCGGTATGTCTCGATTCAACATCGTGCCGGCGGGCGCTGAAACGTGGATGGATGCGGGCGATCCGTTGCGCGCGTGCGACTCGCAGATCGTTCTTCGCACAACTCGCATGGCGCGCATCGTGGAACACGAACCCGCCGACCTTGTGGTAACAGCCGAAGCGGGCGTCACGCTCGATGCGCTCAATCGTCAAGTCGGTGAAGCGGGTCAGTGGCTCGCGCTCGACTCGCCGGACGAGGGCGGAAGGGTGACGTTGGGCGGAGTCGCGGCGACAGGATTGGGCGGCGCGCAGGGTTACGTTTATGGAACGCCCCGTGCGCACGTGCTTGGGATGACAGTTGCGCTCGCGGGCGGCGAGCGCGTGAGGGTCGGCGGACGCGTCGTGAAGAACGTCGCGGGCTACGACCTCTGCAAGCTTTTCACGGGAAGCTACGGGACGCTCGGCCTGATTCTCGAATTGACGTTTAAGCTCAGACCGCGTCCCGCTTCAACCGTGACAGTGTTCGCGAAATCAACGGAACCCGGCGCGCTGTTGAATGCTGCACGCAAACTCGCGTTCGCGCGGCTTGCGCCAGTCGCGCTTGAGATTTTATCTCAAAGGGCCGCCGCGACTACCGGCGTTCCCGACGCCGCATTTGAAGGTCATACGTTACTTGCACGTTTTGCGGGCACGCGTGAAATCGTCGAGCATCAGTCGGCGCACGCGCGGGAAATTTTCCGTGAAGAGTTGAAGCACGGAGAGGTCGAGATGTTTGAAGACGACGTTTGCGTGTGGTCGAAACTCGCCGCGCTGACGCTTCAACATAAAAGTAAACTTGTATGGCGCGCGGGCGTGCGGCAGGGCGACCTCGGTGGATTGCTCGCAGAAGTCGGGAGACTCTACGGCGCGCCACAAAATTCTCTCTGGCATGCGAGCGTGTACAGCGGGCGGCTGCGCTTTTTCGATCAAACAGATGAAGACATCGCGGTCGCTGTCGCGCGACTCCTGTCGTTGCGCGGCTATGCTCAAGAACTGAACGGCTCACTCGTCATCGAGCACGCGCTCGATGAGGTCAGAAGATCAATGGATGCGTGGGGCATCAAACCCGCAAGCGCTGCGCTGATGCGAAGGGTCAAAGAACAACTCGACCCCGGCGACGTGTTCAGTCCCGGACGCTTCGCTTCCGTTAGCGAAGGGGGAAACGAGCGCGGATGAACGATCCTTCGCAGGCCACTTCAACGAAACTCGCCGCGATGCTCACGAGCGAGGAGCATAAATTGCTGGCGTGCATCCATTGCGGCCTCTGCCTCGAAGCCTGCCCCACCTATGTGCACACGGGCGACGAGAACGACGGCCCGCGCGGTAGAATTTATCTGATGCGTGCCGTTGAAGAGGGGCGTCTGCGTATCGAATCGCCGTCCTTCACACGACACATTGACCGCTGCCTCGGATGTCGCGCATGCGAGAGCGCCTGCCCCGCAGGCGTCCAGTACGGGCAACTGCTTGAAGCGGCGCGCGCCGACATCGCCAACGAAGGGAGGCCGCGAGGTTGGACGGGCCGCCTGCTCCGCCTCACGCTTCGCCACCTCTGGCTTCATCCGCGAAGACTGGGAGTTACTTTTAGCGCGGCTCGTCTTCTGCGCGATTCGCGTCTCCCTCATCTGCTTCTCAGAACAAAGGCTTCGCGGTTCCTGCCGGGCCGCCTCGAATTTGCTCTGGCGCTGCTCGACAGTTCCGCACCGACGCCGCCTCACTCATCAATTCATTCGACAACGAGCAAGCACGTCTTTCAACGGGACGCCGCCGGTCACGCCTTTAAGCCTTCCGGCAGCGTGATTCTGAGCGATGCGGCTTCAAATTCCGATGCTCCGTCTCAAACAAAGACGCGCGCTCTTCTGTTCAAGGGATGCGTGACGGAGGGGTTATTCT
>JBAVPI010000539.1:0-2898 GCA_049692915.1 Pyrinomonadaceae bacterium | reverse complement strand
GGGCACGGCTGTGCTGAACAAGCTTTATAACGACTTCCTGAGCAGCGCTTCTGCCGCGAAGCAACTGCCGACCGGCGGCCCGCATGCGCAACCCGCTCAATACACGCTCACGCCGACCGACGAAGAGCGCGAGCAGTGGGAGACGTTCTCCGAGTCGCTGCTTGGGTTCGTCCCCGTCTCAACGCTTGAAGAGACGATGCGCTGGCAGGATTTCCTGAAGCGACGCCACGTCACGCCCGAACAATTAAGGCTCGACTACGGCGCGGCGAACGCGCAGCCCTTTTCCGAGATACCGCTGCCCTCCGACCTGCCGCGGACGCAGGCGCGACTCAAAGACTGGCTCCGGTTCGTCGCCGACACAGAGGCAGACAGGGATGCGCTGCGCCGCAGGCAGTGGCAAGACTTTCTCGCGCGCCGCTACCACCGCGTGACGAAGTTGAACGAGGCACACGGCACGCGCTGGTCTTCGTTCAAGGTCGTGTCGCTTCCGGGCTTCCTGCCGACGGACGCCGCGCCGCTTCAGGACTGGTTCCAGTTCGAGGGCGTCGTGCTGCCGATGCATGAAGTGGCGCACCGCTTCACAGTGCTCCTGCCCATGCGCGGCACGAGCGGCAACGCCGAAGAAGACCGGCGACGCAGCGACCTCGCACGTCGCATCGTCGAACTTGAAAAGCCCGCGCACACGGCCTTCGACATGAAGTTCTACTGGGAGTGGTTCCGCATCGGCTCGGCGCGGCTCGGCGAAGATACGCTGATTGACCTCGGCAGCCGCGCGCCGCAGTTAATGACGCAAATGATTCTGGGCCGCGATCACCTCGCCGAATCGTTCCTCGGCGCGACGCGACAGGTGCCCGCCGACCGTCAGGTTCTGGGACGCGAGCCGTTGTCCGAATGAACAATTTTTTTCGACAGGAGAAACCGAGATGAGCAGCTTCGTACCGCGCGCGACCGCACCCACTCTGTCCGAGCCGGATCAGTCTAAGCACGTCAAGTACACGCTCGGCATGGTGCTCGGCGTTGACGACTTCACGCAGGAATTTGCCTACCTCTCAGGGCGCGATCAATGGACGGCGCGCGACGTTCTGGGTTACGGCACGGTCTCAGGGCTGCGCGTCACCATCGAGTCCGATGGGGGTCGTCCGCAGGTGCTCGTCACGCCGGGTGCTGCCGTCAATCCGCGCGGGCGGCTCATCCGCGTCAGCCCTTCGCAGTGCGCCGACTTGCGCCTGTGGCTCAGCGCACACGGGCAGGAGATCAGCGACTCGATTGGCGCGGTACTGAGCAATCAGGCGCTGCTCCGCCTCTACGTTGTGCTCGGCTACCGCGAGTGTGCGACAGACCTCGTGCCGATTCCGGGTGAGCCGTGTCGCAGTCAGGACGACACGATGGCCCCTTCGCGCATCGCCGATGACTTCAGGTTGGAACTGCGTCTGACGCCGCCCGACCAGACCGAAGAGGATGCGTTGCGCGACTTCGTGGACTGGCTCGGACAGGTACAAATCACGGACGAGCCGGGCAGCTTCGCTACGCTGCAAGAGTTGGAAGACGCCATTCGCAACGCCTCGCATCTCTACAGTTCGCCCCTCACCTCTCCGCTCGATTACATGTACGGCTCGCCGCCTTCGGGGTTGAGGATTCATCCCGGCATGGCCTTTGAGTTTCTGCGCGCGGTCTCGCGCATCTGGGTGACGGAGTTGCGACCCGGCTGGCAGGCGCGTCGTCACGCCGCAGCGTTAACGGTCGGGCGCGCGGACGACGAAGAGAGCGTACTGCTGGCGGAGGTGAGTCTCCCCATTACGCGTTCGGGCGTTACGTCTGCATGGGAGATAAAAGAGCCTGCTACCATCCAAGTGCACGAAGAGCGCAGGCCCTACATGATTCACCTGAGGATGTTGCAGGAGATCATCCTCAACGGGCGGCGGGCCGTGGGCGGCAGCGGCAACGAAGGCTCGGCCATCGGCCCGTCATTCACCGTCGTTGCTGAAACTAACTACAGCCAATTACCCAGAGCCGGAACAAGATTCGATTACGCGCGCGCAGACCACACGCACGGCACGCCGCCGCCGCCGGTGCTCGTCGGCGATGCGTCCGGCCCCGTCAACAACACGCGTGTGACCGCCATTAACGGTGTCGGCGTTGACGCCACGCTGCCGTTGAACACTCAGGTGCTCGCCTTCGATTCCAAACTCGCCAAGTGGAAACCGGCCACCCCGCAGGCTTCCACTTCCGTTGATGCCGTGACGCACCCGCGCGGGCTGCCCGCCTACAGGGTGGTCGCCGCCGGTATCGTCTCCGCGAAGTTGGACAAGACGACGCCGAGCTACAACAACCTCCGCGTGCTGAAGACCGGCAGCGGCATCATGGCGTTGACCTTCGACGGCTATCGAAAGCCGACGCCTGAGGTAGAAGCCCTCTCCTTTCAGTACATCGTCAAGGCGTTGATGGTCTCAACTACCGATCCGAAACTCACTTCGCCGTTCGTCGCCTTCAACGGCTTCGACGCCGAAGGCTTCTCGCTGCTCGTCACCGACGGCGGCAGAGTCGTCACCGACGACGCGCTCGCCGGTCTCCAACTGATGATAGAAGTCAGCCAGTTCGACATCGCCGTCTCCAAGACGAAGGACACGAAGGAGTCCAAAGAGAAAGACAAGGAAAAAGAGAAGGAAAAGGAAAAAGAGAAGGAAAAGGAAAAAGAGAAGGAGACTAAAGAGACCAAGGACACGAAAGACACGAAGGACACGAAGGAAGGCAAGGAGAAGGACAAGGAAAAAGAGAAGGAGAAGGAGAAAGAGAAAGAGAAGGACACTAAAGAGACCAAGGACACGAAGGATACAAAGGATACCAAGGAAACGAAGGACACTAAGGAGAAGGACAAGGAGAAGGACAGCGACAAGTTGG
>JBAVPI010000538.1:0-16545 GCA_049692915.1 Pyrinomonadaceae bacterium | reverse complement strand
TGAAACCCTCAAACATCATTCTCACGCGCGACCACCAAGACCTGCTGCTCGCCAAGGTGGTTGACTTCGGCATCGCCAAACTCAAGGAGTACACGACGACCGGCGGCGACGGCGCGCTCACGAACGCCGGTTCACTCATCGGAACTCCGCGCTACATGTCGCCGGAGCAATGCGCAGGCGAAGACATAGACGCGCGCACGGACATCTACAGCCTCGGCGTCATACTCTATGAAATGCTCGCCGGTCGCCCGCCCTTCGACGCTTCGAGCGCGACGGGAATCGCCCTCAAGCACATCCACGAGCCGCCTCCCCCGCTCGGAACCCTGCGCGCCGACGTGCCCGAAATGCTGGCAGCGATTGTCATGCGGGCGCTGGAGAAAGACCCTTCCATGCGTCAGGAGACGGCTGCGGAGTTCGCACGCGGTTTACGCGCCTTCGAGGATTCGACGCGTCGCCTCATCTCCGTCGGAACGGAACAGGAGGGCCAGCCCGTGACCTCTCCCGCACTTCTCGATCTCGCCCCATCAATCGAACCTCAGACGGGCGACAATTCTCCGCAAGAGACGGGAGCACACCCCTCCCCGAACGCCACCGTCCCTCCGCTCTTTGACCAAAGCGGCACGGGTCGCGCGGGGACACCGACTCATCAGTCCTCGGAAACGCCCCGCGACGGCAAGCCTCTTCAAAAAGTTCAAGAGCCTACAGGCGGCGAGTCGCCATTAGACGCAGAGACCGTCACCAGACTTTCCGATTCTCTAAATAACAGCCCTGAGGCGCGGATTGCCGCAGACGAACACGTCGTTCCGCACGACGGTGCAATCGAACACTCTTCCGACATCGCAGACTTGAGACAAAACGCGGGAAGCGGCAGTGCGCAAAAACATGTCCCGGCGCAAAAACCTGAACCTGTCCCGGCGCAAAAACCTGTCCCGCGTTTTTTAATTTATGGAGGAATCGTCGCCGCTGTCGTTATCGGACTCGGAACGCTGTGGGCTGTTGTCTCGCGTCAACCTTCCGATCAGGTAGGGACGGTTTCGCAAGTTGAGACGACGACGGAGACACACGCGCCTTCAAATCAGACGCCGGACGCAGCCCCCAGCCCGTCGGCTTCGACGCCAACACAGCCGCAGGTTAACGCTTCGCCCTTAATCGAAGAGAAGGAATTGATCGAACCCCCCGCTGTCGCTCAAGCGGCTTTGCGCTCATCGCTCGGCGCGTGGATCGAGGCGACCAACACGAAGAATATCAACCGGCAGATGAATTTCTACGCCCCGCGCCTGAGCGCCTTTTATCTCGCGCATGATGTCGGACGAGAGGCCGTGCGTTCCGAAAAAGAGACGACGTTTGCGCAGACCCGCAGCGTCCACATGAACGTCCGCGACATCTCGATTAAGATGGGCAGGGACGGGCGCACGGCGCTCATGCGCTTCCGCAAGGAATTTGAGATTGAAGGAATCGCGCAGAACCACAACGGCGAGGTCTTGCAGGAACTGGGCTGGGTCAAGACGAAGGATGGCTGGAGGATTTCAAGCGAGCGCGACCTACAGGTTCTACGCTAAACATCAGAGAGGACGGCTGACTCTGCAAGCGCGCACCCGTTTCGCCGACGCGTTTAACTTCCCTCTCTGGAGATGGCTTTCTCTTTCAACTCGGTCTCGATCTTCTCGCTCTTAATAACCAGACGCAAGCGGTTGTACAGGCTCATATACTGATTCGCCACCCACACGAGCGCGAATCCGCCGATCAGGTAACCCCGCCAGTCGTCGTAGAGCAGTTTGAAATGTGTGATGAAGAGAAAAGCCGCCGTCACGTAGTGGCTGAAACAAAACTCGCAGGTGAACAGGTAAAAAAATTTGCGCTGATACCAGCCGCGACAGGCCTTACTTTTCTCCACGCAGTAATCGCGCGGCTCACGAAACACCTCTTCGTGTGTGATCGTCCAAGCGATACACGCAATCGGGATTGCGAGCATAAAAAGTGTGGCGAACTGCAAGCTGATGCTCATCGATTTATGACCTGAAATAACCGAATAATTTAACGGCGTCCGAGAATTTTCCACGAAATTAACACGCTTTGACCTCGAAGGCGAGTGCATCCGTATGTCAGAGGAAGACGCACACGACCCCCGACTCATCCTCCCGTGCCTTTCCGCACGGCTTATGCTAGTTTTGTGCCTCGGTTAATTTCGCTATCCACACAACGCGCGGTCAGATCATGACGACGAATACACCTCTCACGCCGATGCTGCGGCAATATCAGGAACTGAAGCGCCAGCATCCCGGCACGCTTCTGTTTTTCCGCCTCGGCGATTTCTACGAACTCTTCTTCGACGACGCTGTGACGGGCGCGCGTGAACTCGAAATCACGCTCACGGCGCGACATAAAGAGCGCGGCACCAGCATCCCCATGTGCGGCGTGCCTCACCACTCTGTTGCGAACTACGTCGCGCGACTGATACGCAAAGGCTATCGCGTCGCCATCTGCGAGCAGACCGAAGACCCTACCAAGACGAAGAAACTCGTCCGCCGCGAAGTGGTGCGCGTGATTACGCCGGGGACGGCGATTGACCCGAACCTTTTAGAGGCCAAAGAGACCGTCTATCTTGCCGCAGTGTGCGGGGCGGGCGACACTTTCGGTGCGGCCTTTCTAGACCTCTCGACCGGTGAGTTTCGCGCCACGGAGTCGAGCGGCCCCGAAGCATGGGCGCGCATCCGTTCCCACATCGAGAGCTACGCGCCGCGCGAACTCCTCTTCCCCGAATCGCTCAAGCTGCTCGTCAAAGATTCGTACACGGGCATCGGCGCGCATACAACCCCGCTGCCTTTGAACGACCGTGAGGGCGCAGCGGGCGCAACCGTCGCGCGCATCCTGCCCGCCGATCACGCGACGACGAACGGCGAAGGGATGGCGCTGACGCCGATTGACGACTGGCTCTGGGAACCGCTCTCGTGTGCTTCGACACTGCTCGAACAATTCGGCGTCAGGACGCTGGAAGGCTACGGTCTGAATCGTAAAACGGACGCGGTGAGCGCCGCGGGCGTCTGTCTGCGCTACGCACGCGACACGCAGAGGGCCGCCGCCGCACATATCACGGACATCTCTTACTTCGAGGAACAGGATCATCTGATTCTCGACCAGATCACCTGCCGTAACCTCGAACTGTTCGAGTCGCAGGGCGGCAACGGGCGCGGCCCGACGCTGCTGAACTCGGTTGACGCGACCGTGACAGGGATGGGCGCACGCCTGCTCCGACAATGGATGCAGCGCCCTCTAATCAAACGTGGCGAGATCGAAGCACGACTCGCTGCGGTCGCAGACCTCCACGCCTCGCAGATCATGCGCGACCGCGTCCGCGCGCTCCTGCGTGAAGTCTCAGACCTCGAACGACTCGTCGGGCGCATCAACATGGGCACCGCCACCGCGCGCGACCTCATCGCCCTCCGTCGCTCTCTGGATCAAGTACCGGCCATCCGTCGGACGTTATCGGATGCGGAATCTTCTCTGCTTCAGATTATCAACGATAGCGCGGACGAATTGCCGGACGTTCGCGAACTGATCGCCTCGTCAATCAGCGACGACCCGCCGCTCAACCTCACAGACCTCGGCGTCATACGCGACGGTCATGAGCCGGAGTTGGACGAGTTGCGCACCATTAGCCGCGATGCCAAAGGAATCATCGCAGGCATCGAGACGCGCGAGCGTGCGCGCTCAGGCATCGCGAATTTACGCATTCGCTTCAACTCCGTCTTCGGATATTTTATCGAAGTCTCGAAGGCCAGCGCCGCGCGCGTCCCCGCTGATTACGAGCGAAGGCAGACGCTCGCCAATGCCGAACGCTTCAGCACCACGGAGTTGAAGGAGTGGGAGCAGAAAGTGCTCGGCGCGGACGCACGCATGTTGGAGTTGGAGACGCGCATCTTCGCAGAGATACGCGCGCGCGTCGCGCAGGAGACGAAGCGACTTCAGGCGACCGCACGCGCGCTCTCCATCCTCGACGTGCTCTTGTCGCTCGCGGAAATCGCCGTCAGACATCGCTACAGCCGTCCCGTCTTCCACGACGGCGACGAGTTGGAGATCGTCGCGGGCAGGCATCCCGTCATCGAAGCCATCAGCGATGTGCCGTTCATCCCGAACGATCTGTACATGAATAACTCG
Source organism: Pyrinomonadaceae bacterium (assembly GCA_049692915.1). GTDB lineage: Bacteria > Acidobacteriota > Blastocatellia > Pyrinomonadales > Pyrinomonadaceae > JAIVJG01. Next base: position 12,390 of record JBAVPI010000538.1, on the reverse strand, counting down.
ACGGATCGTTTGCTCATCATCACAGGCCCCAACATGGGCGGCAAGTCAACCATCCTGCGACAGACGGCGCTCATCGCGCTGCTCGCGCACATGGGATCATACGTACCGGCGGAGCGCACACGCCTGCCCGTACTCGACCGCATCTGGACGCGCGTCGGAGCATCCGACGACCTCTCGCGCGGTCGCTCCACCTTCATGGTCGAGATGACGGAGACGGCGGCGATACTTCACAACGCGACGCCGCGCTCGCTCGTTCTCTTGGACGAGATCGGACGCGGCACGGCCACGTTCGACGGCCTCTCCATCGCATGGTCTGTCGCCGAGCACCTCCACGATTCGCCGGAGCACGCGGCCAAGACGCTCTTCGCCACGCACTATCACGAATTGACCGAACTGGCCGAACGACTCCCCGGCGCACAGAATTACCAGATACGCGTGGCCGAGCGAGAGGGCGAAGTCATCTTCCTCTATCGTCTGGAACGTGGCCGCGCCTCTAAATCATATGGCATCGAGGTGGCGCGGCTCGCCGGACTGCCGCCATCCGTGTTGGTACGCGCGCGGGAAGTTCTCGCCAGACTCGAAAGATATGAACTCGACGTGTTCGCGGAAGAGGCGGGTGCGGGGACGAATGTATCCGCCGCGAACCCCGCCGGTCTGAGGCTCGCAGAGCGGGAAGACGCCGCACTCGGCACAGCCGCCGGACGCGCACGCAGACGCGCTCTCGCCGCACAGAACACGCTTTTCGATTCGGTCAACCAAAACCTGCTCGACGATCTTCGGGAAACAAAAGTTGAAGCGCTCACCGCCGACGAAGCGCGACAACTTCTTCTCGATCTGAAGGAACGGATTGTTTGACGAAACACTCTATGCTCGCTGGACGAATGGCGTTTGCGAGCCGGTCGCCCACCATCCTTAAACTTTCCCCTTGATACGCTGGCATCATGAACTGTTCGATGCTAATCTTTGCGTCGGCTCGCATATTTCACGTGTGAATTTCGCTCTCAAGTTGGCGTCCCAGACATGACAGATTTCGCAACCCTCCAAGCGCTTCCACTCGAACAACAGATCGGACAACTTCTCTACATCGGTTTGCCGGGGACGGAACTCGACGCCGACGCGCGCGCACTCATCGAAGAGATCAATCCCGGCGGAGTCATCATCTTCGGGCGCAATGTCAGCGCGTTGCGGCAGTTGCGCGAATTGATCGAAGGAGCGCGCGCGCTGCTCCCCGTCGAGCCGCTCGTCGGGATAGATCAGGAGGGCGGTCTCGTTGATCGCCTGCGACGCGTCTTCCCTCCGATGCCTGCGGCCCGCACCATCCGGCAGCACGGCGATCTGGCGGGCGCGCGCTCTCTCGGCCGCATCACGGGTGAAGTGCTCCGCATGCTCGGCTTCAACATGAGCTTCGCGCCCGTCATGTCCATCATGACCGAAGACCGCGACCTGCTCTCAAATGGTCTCTATTCGCGCTCGTTCGGGCGCTCGCCCGGTGAAGTGCTCGGCTATACGATGGTTTACCTGCGCGGCTTGCAGGGCACGGGCTGCATGGGTTGCGCCAAACATTTTCCGGGCATCGGAGCGGGCGAAGTTGACTCGCACGACATGATGCCCGTCATCCACCTGACGCATGACGACTTGCTCGCCAAAGACCTCGCCCCGTATCTCGAACTCTTCCAGCGTGAAGACAACATGGTGCGCGCCGTGATGGTCAGCCACGGCGGATTCCCGAACATAGACATACATCGTGGCACAGCGGGCGGCCATCTCATCCCCGCCTCGATCAACTACGAAATAGTGACGCGACTGCTGCGCGAAGAGTTGGGATACGGCGGCCTTGTCGTGACCGACGATCTGGAGATGGGGGCTATCGCCAAGCATTACGAGATTGAGGAATCCGCGCTGCTTGCCATCGAAGCGGGCGAAGACATGCTCCTCATTTGCGCCCGTCCAGACCTCATCCGGCGCGGCTACGCGTCGCTCTTGCGGGCCGCACGCGAAGGAGTCCTCTCGCGCGAGCGCATCGAGGCATCCCTGCGGCGCATCGCCACATTCAAAGCATTGACGCAGCCCCCGCTTCCCTTCGACACGAAACGCTTCGACGAACTTGCCTCGGAGGTCGAGGAATTGAATCGCAAACTCAACTACGTTTACGGAGGCAAAGGTTGATGCTGTCCCGACGATTCATCGCGCTCCTTTTTATTCTCGCGTGCACGGCCTTTTCCTTTAGCTGCAAGGGCGGGAGCGGCGGCGGCGGACAGAGCGGGCCTTTCGTCACCGTGCTCGATGCGAACCCCGCGACGCTCGACCCGCTCGACGGCACGGACGCGTCAAGTTCGCGTCTGGAACAGTTGATGTTTAATTCGCTGTTGAAGAAGAACGAAAAATTTGAATACGTCGGCGACCTCGCCTCGGACTACAAAGTCTCGGACGACGCGAAGACCGTCACATTCACTTTGCACGACGGCGTGACGTTCCATGACGGCAGGCCGCTCACCTCCGCCGACGCTAAATATACGCTCGACTCGCTCCTCGCCTCGACGAAGAAAAAGGCCCCGCCGTTTTTTGAGTCGGCGAGCGCCGCCGGACAACAATCTGCATCGAGCGGCACGCAACCTTACGTCACATCCGTCGAAGCGCCCGACGCGCGCACGCTCGTCATTCATCTGCGCAAGCCCTGGTCGCAACTGCTCGGCAATCTCGTCTCCGTCCCCGTCATCCCGCAGGGCAGCGCCGACACGCAGAAGCAGAACCCGGTCGGCTCAGGCCCGTTCCGCTTCGTTCGCTACGACGAGTCGCAGCAGATCGTTGACTTGCAGGCTTACGATAAATACTGGCAGGGCGCTCCGGCGATCAAAGATTTACGCGTCAGAGCCATCCTCGACGCCAACACGCTACAGGCCGAGTTGCAGAGCGGACGCATTGATCTCGTCAGCGGGGCGGCCAACCTCTCGTCCGACTACTACAAACTTCTGGCGCAAGACCCGCAACTCAAAGTTGACTCGTTCCCCGGCGCGAATATCGTCTATCTGGGTTTTAACTGCGAACAAGCGCCGCTCAACAACGTCAAGGTGCGACAGGCCATCTCTTACGCCGTTGACCGCGAAGCCATCGTGCGCGATCTTCTGTTGGGACAGGCGCGTCTGGCTCATTCGATTCTGCCGGAAGCTTCTTGGGCTTACGATGCGGGCCAAAAATATTCTTACGATCCGGCGCATGCCAAGGCGTTGCTCGACGAGGCCGGATTCACAGACCCGGACGGCGACGGCCCGCAAATGCGTTTCGGCAACAAGCCGCTCGTCTTCAAAATCTCCGCCGGAAACTCTGCGGTCAGCCAGTATGCGGGCGTCATTCAGAACTCGCTGAAAAGCATCGGCGTTCCCGTCCAGATCGAGTCGCTTGAAACCAACACGCTCCTCCCGCAACTAAACCTCGGCCAGTTTCAAATGACGACTTTGCGTTGGATCGGCGGCAATCAAGACCCTTCCTTCCTGCGCGACCTGTTTCATTCCAACGAAATCCCCACGCCTGCGCGCAACAACACGCGCAACCGCGGTCGCTACAGGAACAGTGAACTCGACCGCATACTCGACGAAGCCGTCAATACGACTGACCGCGAAAAGGCTCGCGCGCTCTACGTTCAAGCGCAGGGGATCATCTCCAGAGACGTGCCGTTGCTCCCGCTCTGGTATCCGGATGTGGTCGCCATCTCGCGTCGCAACGTCGGGAACATCAAGATAGACGCCAGCAACGATTTCAGCTTCCTGCGTAACGTGACCGTCGAAAGCAAGTAGCATCGTCTATCGCGGTCGCGGAATATTCATTTAAGAGTTGCGCCAATCCGACGAAGGGTCTCCGATAATTCGCCGCGCGTGACGACACCTTCGCGCAGGAGGCGCGCGTCCGCACCCGTTAGGTCTAAGACGGTCGAGGGCCGTTCGGTGCGCGACGCTCCGCCGTCAAAGACCGTCACGCCTGCGGGAAAGTATGTGAAGACTTCGGCGGCGCTGCGTGCGGGCGGCTTACCAGCCGCGTTGGCGCTCGTGGCCGTTAAAGCGCCTCCGCACTCGTTGACGAATGCGCGTACATCGTCGTCATCGGGCAGGCGAACTCCAATCGTCCTCGTGCCCGCCGTCAGTTCGACCGATACTTCATCACGCGCGTCTAAGATCAGGGTCAAAGGCCCCGGCCAGTGCCTTTCGCTCAACACGTCGAAGAGACGAGATTTGACGGCGAAAAATTTGTCGGCGATTGTCGCTTCGCCGATGACTACGAGAATCGGCTTGCCGTCTTCCCTGCCCTTTAATTTTTTCAGCCTCTTAAGCGCGCCCTCGTTGAAAGGGTCAACGCCGAGGCCGTAGAATGTATCCGTACGGAATGCGATGATCCCGCCGCCGCGGACGATGCGTGCCGCTTGCGCGCGCGTGTGATCGTTGTCAGGCAGGATGATAGACAAAGATTGTTCAGTCCCCTCACATTCGAGTCGCGTTCACTTTGTGACTCTCGATGTTGTCGCAGATGAAAAGCATAGCACAGGCATTTCGCAACGGCTTGAGGTTGTCTTTAAGGGCAGCGCGCTTCGGCATGCGCGAGCCTGCGACCGCCTTCCTTCTCATGCGTATGGCCGCGTGGGTAATTATTCTGACGCTGCTCGTCAAACTCTTCCCGCTCGGACGTGTGATTGCCTTGATGACGCCTGAGCGTGTACGAAGACGCGGACTCGCTCCCGAAAGCACGCAGGAGAGATTGGCGCGACTGCTCGACATGCTGCTGGCGACTGACTTCTGGATTTTCACGCCGACCTGCTGGAAACGCGCGCCCGTGCTGTACCGCTATCTGGCGCTCAATGGAATCAGGTCGCGTGTCGTGTTCGGCGTGAGGAAAGGAAACGAAGGCTCGCTCGACGGACACGCGTGGCTAGAAGCCGAGGGGCATCCGCTGCTCGAAGCGACCTCGCCCAACTACCGCGAGACTTTCAGCTTCCCCGTCTGAACGTTAATCCAATCCATCAAAAATGAGGAGGGAGGCAGGATCGTCTATTTCCGCCTCCCTCTTTAATTTTTGTGAGACAGCATCATCGGACACGCCTTGAGTCCGCGTGCGCCCTCGATGTTAGCTCTCGCGGATTAATTTCTGTGACAGCAGTTTGCGCAGGAGTTTCTCGACGCTGGCAGCGGCATGCTCTTGACTAACGTCGAACTCCGCGGTCATCTCTCGTGTGATTTCGTCCGTGGTCTTTCCTTTTTCCAACCAACGCCAGACAAGCGCCGCGGTTTCGTTTAATTGATAATATTTTTTCGTATTGAGGTCAACGAGGACGCCTTCGCCCCCTTCAAAGTCGGTGAAGACAACGTGATCGAGCGGCGCGTGTATTTTTGAATCCATCACAGTTTAAGCGATTACGAAACGTCAGAGATTGAGCGCCTTGACGGCGTTGAGAATGGGTAGCGAGCGCGGAGACAACGCGGCCTGTTCGCGCCACGGAACTTTCCCGAAACTTTGCAGGCAGAACAGACACGGCGATCCCGTGTAGAGATCGGCAGCCGCTCCGCTCTCTTCGATTGCGGCGAGCGCAGCCCTTCTTTTTTCCATCTGCACTTCGGCGACGCGGCGGAGTCGCCCGTATGCGTCCGCAAAACTTTCCAGATTCAAATCTGCCACCACGTCGCCCTCGCCAACGGCCCCGCGAAATCCTGAGAGGTTGCAACAGAGTGAAAGGTGGCCGCGGTAATCTACGTTGAAGCTCGTCCCTTCGAGCGCGGAGCAGGGCGCTGCCGGGTCAAGATTGAGATACCCGACCTCGATGTTGACGCGCATCTTAAAAATTCTGGAGAGGGCGGCGATCTCCTGTTCGGCGTTGGCGCGCTCTTCGAGACTGAGGGCCGATTCGTCCTCTAACCCGCCCGAAGTCGGAAGGATGTGACCGAAGTTGATGGCCTCGGCACCCATCCGCGCGGCGAACATCGCCAGTTGCTCCAGCTGCGGCACGGTGTCGCGGCGAATGCCGACCTTGATGATGAAGGGAAAGCCGCTCATGTAACATCTTGAGAAGGCGCGAACGAGACGGACGAAAGAGCCTTCGCCGCGCCAGCCGTCATGTGTCTCACGCGTCGCCCCGTCGAGACTGAACGCAACGTGCGTGACCGTGTCGCGGTTGGCCGCGAGCGTCGGCCAGACACGTTCAAAGTGCCAGCCGTTGGTGATAAAACTCGTCTTCAGTTTTTCTTCGCGCGCCACCTCGATGATTTCCCTGAACTTCGGATGGAGCGTAACCTCGCCGCCGGTGAACATCAGTTGAGTCACGCCCGCCGCGTCGCGGGCTTCGCGCATCAGACGCCGCAGGAGGTCTACGGGAAAAAAGTTGGCGCGCGTGTGATAGAGCGCGTCCTCGTCCCGCAGACAGTAACTGCAATGTAGATTACAGATGTTCGTCAACTCGACGATCAGACGCCGCGGCCCGTAGTCTTTCGTGCGAGTCGGATGGGGGGTGCTCATAAAGCTCTATCGGTCAGGTGCGAGAGAATAAAGTTCGAGGTGAATTCGGGATTTCCCAACAAGTCTCTCCCGGAAAAAAGCTCGTACGCGACGCATTGCTTCGACAGGTCGCCGAGCACTCGCAGATGTTCACGCGCAGAGGGCTTATCGTAACAGGCCCAAGGGCACATTCTCAGGAGACGCGCCATCGCTTCATGCGTCGAGAGCGAACGGACGCGACTCGTCGGTTCGGTTGTGATAGACGGAAAAAAGAGCGCGCCCGGTTGACACGCTTCGAGATACCCTGCGGGAAAAACCGCGTGCGGCTCGAAACGCCTTTTGAACGGGTCGAAGGGGACGGGAGCGGTCGTGATTCGACTTAATTCTCCAAGCCCTGTGGCGGACATCGTCGTCTCCGTGACGGCAAAGGCACGACGTAGCCCGCGCGCCTCGACCGCGTTCCCGCTGTCGCTCAACAGAAGCGAGTCGTCCGAGAGATACCACCAACCGCCCGCCGCAAGTTGTGTCGTCAGCGTTGATTTGCCGCTGCCGGACGGCCCTATAAACAGGACGCCCTTTTTATTCACAGGCTCAGCCACGCCGCCCCCGTGAAGCTCGTAGAGATGGCAGCGCCGCAACGCCGCCATCGAAGCGTTGAAGACGAGACGCGCCAGAGGAGCCTGCGAGCGAGCGTCCGCCGAGTGGCCGATCCAGACTTCTACGAGATTGTTGCGTTCGGGATGGACGACGACGAGTGAGTCGTCTGCTTGGAGGTAGTAAGTCGAGCCGTCTGTGTCGCAACGCCCGCCCGCCGCGACCTCGAAAGATTCAAGGCCGTGCGGAACGGGCGGGATGTCGCCGTCTTCGTAAACTTTAATGGTGGCGTCCGCCCGGCAGGTTGATTCGGCAGTGTGCGCGGATAAATACCATCCCGCGAAGAACTGCTCGAACAGGCGCGAAGACCAGTCGCCGGGCGTGTCAACACAAAGCGAACGACCGGCGACAGAGTAAAACATCTGTTTCGCCGGTCGAACGGGGTAGGGCGAGACTTCCATAAAACAGTAGAGACGGCGTTGCCGCTTAGCTCTCCTGAACTATTCCGGTGAACCGGTTCCGCCGCTGTCTGTGCCCTGAAAAAAGGTGGTGGCTTCGAGCACGTCCACAGGGGTGGAGATGTCGGGTTCAACAAACTCTTTCTTGCCGGTAACGTTCAAACGCGGTGATGAATCACCCTCCTGCACGCTCAGCCGGACGGACGGATCAGAAATGCGATTCTCGTTTTGCTTGCTCAAGGTTATATGCCTCCTCAGGTGTGTGCTAATCCTCAGACTTAGTCGAAGCCGGCGCAAGTAGAGCTAGGCGGAGCGGCTGTATATCGTATGTTTGCAAATCAGTGCGATAGAAAAAGCGGACGGACGGCGAAAGGCTGCGCACCGCTTGTTCCAGCGAATAGTTGCTGAAATCAACATCTATGATTTCAGGTGTGTCGTAACGCAATTCAAACGGGATGCCGACCTCACTCGCGATCTTAAAGAGCACGACGCTCAGCGGCTGTTTGCGCGCGCGGACGCTCAGTTGATTTTTCGAGTAAGAGACCTTGAGCGGATTGGCCTCGTCTCGCTTCTTTTGCTCTTCTTCGTCACCGACGCCTTCCTCCGTGTCGCCTTCGATCAGGATGGCTTCGGAATTCCCTTTGACAACCTCAGTCGTTGAAGGGGGCCTCTCGTTCAACGCTTGAAGATAAATTCCCAGCACTTTGGGCTGTGTCAACTCTGCGCTGCCGCCGGTCTCGTAATCAATGAACGGGTGCGGAGCAAGCAGGCGCACAGTTGCTTCGATGTTCATGCCTGTGAAATCGAGCGTCACGCGCTGCTTTGCCATCACAGGACTAAGCTTGATCGGAGCCTTCAACTGGCGACTGAGTTCGCTTGTGATGTCGCCGAGTCTGGCATCCTTTGCCTTAATGGTAAAGGTTCGCGGACTGCCCTTGCTGACTTTTACGACCCAAGCGCCTTTTTCCTCATCCCGTTTCGCGGCGGAGGGCGGAACTTCTCTTGGAGTTTCGCTCTTCTCCTGACCGGAAACGGACTGCGGAACGGGTTGATCGCCTTTTTGCGCGCTGGCAGGCGTTGTCAACGCGCACATGCTCAATGCGAAGGCCAAACCACTGTTAATTAAAATGCCGTACCGATTATAATTCTTAAACTGCTTCATGCAACAACTAATTCCTTCCAACAGTGCTCTCCCAGACGAGTTGTCCCGACAACGTGCGGCAGAAACTTCAACAGAGCGGACGACTCAAAAGGAATGGCAAGCAACTACCCGGCGTGTCTATTAAGCGGGCATGCGGAAGCTAACATAAATGAACAGAAGCGTCAACGTATGGCTGAATTAATTCGCACATCAACTTGTTTACAGGAAATATTTAACACCTTTGTCCATCCGAATTACCCCGTGACGACGGCGTATGGCCGACGCTAACACATCAGCCCTCAAGCCGCCTCAATGCTCAACGCTCCCTTTGAGCAAGAGACGCACGGGTCGCAACAGGTAATAAAGAAAGGAAAGTTTGGACGGCAGGTTTACCACGGCGAGATCGCCGTCCGTGGGCGTCACGACGAAGCTGAGGTAGCGCACTTTATCGGCCATTTTCTTTCGCGCGCGTAAATTGAAACGTAGGTTTTCGAGCAGCCCCGCGGGCCTGTATTCATTTTCAAAGAGGCGCGCGTAAACCTGTGCGGCCAACGATGCCACTTCCCTCTCCGAGTATGCCGCGTCTCTCAACTCATCCGGCAAGGGCGCGTCCAGTAATTCGTGCGAGAGGCGCAGACCAAGCAGCAACATTCGCTCGTGACGGGCCTCCGTCGCTCTCCGAACTAACCACGTCCAGTCCACCTGTTGAGAATTGATCAACTCGGCGACATCGCAAATCCATGCGAGGCGCTCCCACAAATGCTTCGACCCGTGCACACACAGCGACAGTAAGAGGTCTTCGACCGAAAGCGTCTTCACCTTCGTATTGTTAATCGTCATCCTCTGCAAACGCCCCCACAGGTCTTCCGCGCTCAAAGAAGATGCGTATTGACGTGCGGCCACTTCCCAGTGGAGTTCGACGATGAGGCGTCCGCCTTCGCGCGTGAACGGGAAATTATGCTGCGTGCGCAGGAGCAGGGCTTGTTGCGAATCGGTGAGACGAAGTTGCGGCTCGTAGCCTCCGTCTTCGAGCAGTTCCATAGCGCGCGCCACATCTTTTTTTCTCACCATGATGTCGAGATCAACGAAGCGGCGCAGCGATAAATTTCCGTATGCGGTGATGGCGAGCGCAGGCCCTTTGTAAGGAATCGCTTCGACGCCCGCATCTTCAAACTTCTTGATTATCCTGACCAACTCTCCCGCCAGAAAAAGATTTCTGGCCGCATTGTCACGATAATTTTCTCTGAATTTTTTGAGTTGAGCGGCGGGTATCGCATCGGGCGCTGCCTCTCTGAGTCGCCAGTAGAAGAGCGACAGGACGGAGTGGCGCTTTGCCAGTTGATAAATGTACGCCCAGTCGAGCGTCCCCGGAAGAAGGGCGCGTATGCGCTCGTTCGCGGCAAAGTCCACACGCGTCCGTGCGCAGCAGAGCAAAAGTTGGTCTTCCGTGCGTTCGAAAAAAAACGGCGTACCTGTGTCGTCAGAGGGTCGTGCGCTCATCGAAGCGGCTGCTCGCGGTGCGGTGCTTGACAATGATTTAAGCGGCGTCGTGCCGTTCTCCGCTGAGGTTACTGTAGCTTGACCGCATAGCCCAGACCATCGCCGACCGGCAAGACCTCTGCGAGCAACTGCGGATGTTTGATAAATTTCAGGTTGAATTCGCGCAACGCCTGCGTGGAAGAGGTCTGATCCGGGCTGCGAATTTCGCCCGCCACCTGCCCGCCCCAGAGCAAATTATCGGCGATGACGATGCCCCCGACGCGCAGCAGCGGCAGGGCAAGTTCCAGATAATCGCCGTACTCCTCTTTCAACGCGTCGAGAAAAAGGATGTCGAATGTTTCGCGCATGTTCGGCAGAACATCGAGTGCGCGCCCGCGCTCGATGCGAACTCGTTCGCGCAAGCCTGCGCGAGTTAGATAGCCTTCGCTCAGTCGAATCATCTCGTCGTCCGGCTCGATGGTCACGACCTCTCCGTCCGGGGGCAGAGCACGCGCCAGATGTATGACCGAGTAACCGATAGCCATCCCGATCTCCAACACCCTGCGCGCACCCGAAGCGCGTGCGGTTATTTCCAAAAACCTCGCCACCTCGCGATCCGCGATTGGCACGCGATGCTCCGCGGCGTATGTCTCCATCTCTTCGAGCAGTCCTGTATTGACCGGCAAAATTCTATCCAGATATTCGGCCTGTTCGCTGCGAATGATGGCGTCGAAACGTGCTTTCATTTTTATCGTCTCCGAAAAATTTACGTCGAGGCGCGTGGAGTCTACCTTCGTCTCTTGCCCGGCGCAATCGAGACGATTTAAGAGGCTCGCTTCTTATAAGGTAAAGTTCAAGTCACTCCGACACCCGGTTACTCCACGTTACTATAACGCACGGTATTCCACGGCAGCGCGACGCGTCACGCTTTCAATCTTCCGGCTTATCGTCAGCCTCGTCCGTGCCGACGGACACGTAGCGACGCGCGAGGCCGAGTTCGCGAAGTTTGTGCTGTAGCGATTGCCTGTGCATGCCGAGAATCGAAGCCGCCCGCGTGACGTTGCCGCCTGACTCTTCAAGGCAACGCGCGATGTATCGTCGCTCGAACTCGCGCCGGTCTTCGCGGAAGTCTGAAGTGTATGGCACGTCGAGCGCGCCCGTGTCTGTATGGATGACGGGGTTCTCTTTCTCCGTCGTCACTTTCGCGTTTAATTCCGCGGGCAGGTCGTTCGCCGTCACTTCGTCGCCTTCGGCAAGGATCAGTGCGCGCTCGACGGCGTTCCGCAGTTCGCGCACGTTCCCCGGCCAATCATATTCGACGAGGCGACGGAGGGCCGATGCGCCCAACGTGCGCGGCTTGATGTTATAACGTTTTGTCGCCTGACCGGCGAACGACTCCGCGAGGAGAGGGATGTCTTCGCGCCTCTCACGCAACGGCGCGACTTCGATGGTCACGACCTGCAAGCGGTAGAACAAATCCGCGCGAAAGTTTCCGGCGGCGATTTCCTCTTCGAGCGGGCGATGCGTCGCGCTCACGACGCGCACATCCACAGGGATAGACTCCGAGCCGCCGAGCCTCTCTATCCTGCGTTCTTCGAGCGCACGCAAAAGTTTCGCCTGCACGTTGGCGCTCATGTCGCCTATCTCGTCGAGAAAGAGCGTGCCGCCGTCCGCCTGCTCGAACTTCCCACGCCGCCGCGCCGCCGCTCCGGTGAAAGCCCCCTTCTCGTGGCCGAAGAGTTCCGACTCGATGAGTTCCGAGGGAAGCGCCGCGCAGTTGACCGCGACGAAAGCGCCGCGCCTCCGCGCCGTGCTTCGCTCGTGCAATTCACGCGCGACGAGTTCTTTGCCCGTGCCCGACTCGCCACGCACGAGCACGGTCGCATCCGTCTCGGACACCTTTTCAATCAGCGAGCGCACGCGCTTGATGGCCTCTGAGTCGCCGATGAGCGGGCCGCGCTGCGCCGCTTCCTGCTCGATGCGTTCGCGCAAAGTTTGATTTTCGCGGCGCAACCTCGTCGTTTCTAAAGCATTCTTGACGACCAGACGCAACTCATCCACCTCGAAAGGTTTCGAGAGATAATCGTGCGCGCCGGCCTTAATCGCTTCGACCGCCATTCGCTCCGAGCCGTAAGCGGTAATCATCACGACGAGCGGCGAAGACTCGCCCGTGCGTTTGAGTTCGCCGAGGAAATCAAGCCCGCTCTCGCCCGGCAAATTCACGTCGAGCAGAATCAAGTCCGGTTG
>JBAVPI010000537.1:0-2492 GCA_049692915.1 Pyrinomonadaceae bacterium | reverse complement strand
GTTGCGAGGACGACTCGATGAGGGAGCGCTGGAACGGAGTTTGAGCGAGATCGTGCGGCGGCACGAGTCGTTACGCACGACCTTCAGCGTCGTGGAGGCAGAGCCGGTGCAAGTCATCGCGGCGGCGGCGAGTGTGCCGCTACCCGTGACAGACATCAGCCTGCTGCCCGATGCAGCGCGGGAAGAAGAAGCGCGACGCCTGCTGAGTGAAGAGGCACGACTGCCCTTCGATCTGGAGGGGGGGCCGCTGTTGCGCGCGTCTCTGCTGCGACTGGCAGAAGACGAGCACATTCTAATGCTGGTGATGCACCACATTGTCTCGGATGGGTGGTCAATGGGAGTGCTGGTGAGAGAGTTGACGGCGCTCTACGAGGCATACCTTGAGGGGCGTGAGTCTCCGCTGGAAGAACTCTCGATTCAATATGCGGACTATGCAGTGTGGCAGCGTGAAGGGTTGCAGGGCGAAGTGCTGGCCGAGCAACTCTCCTACTGGAGAGAGCAATTGGAGGGCGTCGCTGTCCTTGATTTGCCGACGGATCATCCACGGCCAGCGGTGCAGAGTTCGAGGGGCGCAGTCCGCACGTTCTTGCTAAGCAGAGAGGTCAGTGAAGGCTTACGCGAGTTAAGCAGGCGCGAAGGCGCAACGCTCTTCATGGTCTTGCTGGCGGGGTGGCAGGCGTTGCTCTCACGTTACAGCGGGCAGGAGGACATCGCGGTCGGGACACCCATCGCCGGTCGAGGGCGGCGTGAGGTGGAAGGGCTGATCGGGTTCTTTATCAACACGCTGGTACTGCGCGCGAAGGTGGATGGAGCGGAGAGTTTCCGTGAGTTGCTGAGGGATGTGCGGGAGGCATGTCTGGGTGCGTACGGGCATCAGGAGTTGCCTTTTGAGAAGCTGGTTGAAGAGTTGCAGCCGGAAAGGAACATGAGTCATTCGCCGCTCTTTCAGGTGATGTTTGTGTTCCAGAACGCGCCGCACGAAGAGCTGCGACTGCCGAACCTGTCTTTAACTCCGGTGCAGATCGAAGTTGGCGCGGCCAGATTCGACATGACGCTCGGCATGTCGGAAAGCGGCGGATTAATCAACGGCGCGGTGGAATACAACACGGACTTGTTCGAGGAAGAGACGATAGTGCGCTTCCTCGAACACTTCGAGTCGCTGCTTGAGGGCATCGTTGCCGGCCCGGAGATGCCGCTTGCTCAATTACCGCTGCTGACCGTGAAGGAAGAGCGGAGGTTGCTCGTTGAGTGGAACGATACGGCACGTGCCTATCCGCAAGACAAGCGCCTTCATGAGTTCTTTGAAGAGCAGGCAGCACGCACGCCTGACGCGGTGGCGGTCGTCTTTGAGGGCCATGAGGTCAAGTATGCGGAACTGAACAGACGTGCCAATCAACTCGCACATTATCTGCATGCGCGCGGCGTCGGGCCGGATGTGCCGGTGGGCATCTTGATGGAACGTTCGGTTGAGATGGTGGCCGGATTGCTCGGCGTGCTCAAAGCGGGGGGCGCTTACATGCCTCTCGACCCGGACTATCCCGTGGAGCGTCTGGGTTACATGTTGGCAAACGCCGCCGCGCCCGTCCTGCTCGCCCAGTCGCGATTGCTTGAACGACTGCCCGAACAGAGCGCCAGCGTTGTTTATGTGGATGACTGGACGGTCTTCGCGGGTGAGAGCGAGTCGAATCCGGTGAGGCTGACCTCGGAAGAGAACATTGCATACGTCATCTACACCTCCGGCTCGACGGGGCAACCGAAGGGAGTGATGATTCCACACAAGGGTATCTGCAACCGCTTGCTCTGGATGCAGGATACATACTTGCTGACGCCGCAAGACAGGGTTCTTCAGAAAACACCTTTCAGTTTCGACGTGTCCGTGTGGGAGTTTTTCTGGCCGTTGATGACCGGAGCTTGTCTGGTTGTCGCGCGTCCGGGCGGACATCAGGAACCCGCCTATCTCGTCAAGCTACTTGCCGAGCAGCGCATCACTACACTCCATTTCGTTCCCTCTATGTTACAGGTCTTCCTTGAAGAGAAAGAGTTGGATCGTTGCAAGTGGGTGCGACATGTGATGTGCAGCGGCGAGGCGCTTCCGTTCGATGCGCAGGCACGTTTCTTCTCTAAGATGGACGCCGAACTGCACAACCTGTATGGCCCAACCGAGGCTTCGGTTGACGTTACATTCTGGCGATGCAGACCTGCCGAGTTTACGCGCTCCGTGCCCATCGGGAAGCCGATTGCAAACACGACGGTTTACGTGCTCGATGCACAAATGCAGCCCGTGCCGGTCGGTGTGGCAGGCGAACTCTACATCGGCGGAGAGGGGCTGGCGCGCGGCTACGTCAATCGTCCCGAACTGACCGCCGAGCGCTTCGTCCCGCATCCGTTCAGCCATCAGGGCGGAGCGCAGTTGTACCGGACGGGAGACATCGTGCGCTATCTGGCCGACGGCAACATCGAGTTTCTGGGACGAGCCGACGCACAGGTGAAGG